>CAZPRT010000046.1:0-3174 GCA_964589205.1 uncultured Bordetella sp.
CCAGGTCCACGATCTCGCGGGCTCGAATCTGGTCACGACCCCGGTCGGCCTCGTGGGCGATCGGGACGGTGTTGGGCCGAACTTCTGCCCTAACCCCCGCCTGAGCCTCCGCTCTCAGCTCGGGCTCGGCCCGCTCATCGGGCATGGTCATGTCGATTTCTTGCAGTTCGCGCTGCAGGGCTTCACCAAAATTGATGGGGGCAAAACTGGGCTCGACTCGGGCTGCAACCGTGCGGTCTGCATCCATGGTGGCTGGCGCAGCCGTCTCGCGGTCGGCCAGGCGCATGGCGATGGGATCAGCCTCCAAGTCCACGGCCACGATGACCTCGGTCTGTCCATTGATCTGCTCATGCGAGATCACCAGTGCCTCTTTGCCATAGAGGGCCACCGCCTTTTCTGTGGCGGCGCGCAAGTCTCTGGCCAGGATTCGTCGGAGTTCCATGGTGTTCACCCTTCTTGTCTGGATGTGATTTCAACGGTTTCGATGACCTTGACGGACTGGTCATCTGGAATTTCGCTATAGGAGATGACGGCCAGGCCATCGGCCCGGTGTTTGGCCGCCTTCGAGAGCCAGGGCCGCAGCACGGGGGAGACCACGAGCACGGCGTTGTTGCCACCGTCCTCCACCTTCTTGGTGCTCTCGCGCAGGGCGCGAAAGAGGCCCTCGGCCAGGCCGGGTTCCAGAATGATGTTGGCCGGGTCGCCGCGGTGCTGCTGAATGGTGTTGTGAAGCACCTGCTCGAGCGATGGGTCGAGGGTCATGACGGCCAGCGTGTCTTGGCTGTCGAGTAGGGCCTGCACAATCATGCGGCCAAGCTTGGGCCGAACCAGGGTTGTGAGCTCGAGCGGGTCTTGGGTCTTGCTGCAGGCCTCCGAGAGCGCCTCCACAATCGTGCGCATGTCGCGAATGGACACGCCCTCATCGAGCAGGTTCTGCAGCACCCGGGTCACCACGCCCAAAGAGAGCTTGGCTGGCACGAGCTCCTCGACCAGTTTCGGGAAGCGGCTGGCGAGCTTGTCGAGCAGTTGTTGGGTTTCGTCGTGGCTGAGCAGTTCAGCCGCCCCTTCACGCAGCACCTTGTTCAGGTGGGTGGCCATGGCCGTGGCGGCATCAACCACCGTATAGCCCAGGGTTCGGGCATGGTCGCGCTGGGCCGGGTCGATCCAGACGGCATCCAGGCCGAAGGCCGGGTCTTTGGTGGGAATGCCCTCGAGTGTTCCGTAGACCTGGCCGGGGCTGATGGCGAGCTCACGGCCCACCTTCACCTCGCCCTTGCCGCGGGCCACACCATTGATCACGATCCGGTAGTGGTCGGGGTCGAGCGTGAGGGAATCCCGAATGCGGACCGGCTGCACCAGATAGCCCAGCTCGGCGGAGAGTTTCTTGCGCACACCTTTCACCCGGTTCATGAGCTGGCCGCCGGTTTCAGCGTTCACCAAGGGAATCAGGCCGTAGCCGATCTCCAGGCCAATCACATCCACGGTGTCGACATCATCCCAGTCGAGTTCCTTGGGTGCATCGGCGGCCGCCTGGGCCGCGGCCTCTTCGGCGGTGGGGGTTGGTGGTGTGGCCTTGCTCCGCATGACCATGAAGCCCACACCGGTCGATGCAGCGGCCAGGGTCAGGAACATCATGCTGGGCATGCCGGGCACCATGCCCAGCGAGCCCAGAATGCCCCCCGCAATGAAGAGTGCCGATGGGTTCGAGAGCTGGCTCTTGGCCTGCTCGGTCATGTTCTCGGAGGTCGTGACGCGGGTCACCACAATGGCAGTGGCCAGCGACAAGAAGAGGGCGGGAATCTGTGCGACCAGGCCATCGCCAATGGTCAGCAGCACATAGGTCTCTCCGGCCTCCTTGAAGCTGAGGTCGTGCTGGGCCAGTCCCACCACCATGCCGCCCAGAATGTTCACGAACAGAATGATCAGGCCGGCGACGGCGTCGCCCTTCACGAATTTAGATGCGCCGTCCATGGAACCGAAGAAGTCGGCCTCCTGGGAGATCTCCTCGCGGCGCTTCTTGGCGGTGTCTTGGTCGATGACGCCGGCGTTCAAGTCGGCATCAATCGCCATTTGTTTGCCGGGCATGGCATCCAGGGTGAATCGGGCGGTGACCTCAGAGACGCGTCCCGCGCCCTTGGTGATCACCGCAAAGTTGATCAGGACCAGGATGCCGAAGACCACGATGCCCACCAGGTAATTGCCGGCGATCACGAATTCGCCAAAGGCTTGTATGACCTTGCCGGCGGCATCGGGTCCGGTGTGGCCCTCAACCAAGACCACCCGGGTGGAGGCCACATTCAGGGCCAGGCGCAGCATGGTGGTCAGCAAAATGACAGCCGGAAAGGAGGAGAAGTCGAGCGGCCGCTGCACCCCAATGGCCACCATGATGATGATCAGGCCCACCAGAATGTTGAAGGTGAAGAGCAAGTCCAGCAGCAGCGGTGGCAGGGGCAGCACCAGCATGGCCATGATGAGCAGCACCAGGGCCGGAATCCCCAGTCCACTGAACTCAAACTTCATTGCGCTCTGTCGTAAGCTCGACAAACTCAGGCTTGCCATTCGCAGGTCTCTATGCTTTTCTCAATTAAATCAATCGGTTGCTAAAAATCGTTCTGGGTCTCCCCGACCTCTATAAGCAACCGTTGTGCCACGCGGAGGCGGTGATCGTGGCGTCGTCGGCTGGGATGGGGTGCCACCGGCTGGGCGGCAACGGTCCGAAGCTTGCTTATTACAAGGCACCGGAAACCTTTGACCGCGACGCCCACCATGAATGCATCCCTGGACACCCTCTTTCAAGCAACCGCATTGCCCGACCCCCTGGAGTCTGCGAGCACGTCCCGTGCCGATTCCCGGCCGACCAGCCCCAGGGATGGGCCTGACTTTCGAGACACCTTTTCAGCCGTCCATCAGCAGCAGCGGGCGGCCCTGGATGACCAGCGGGAGCGGTCGGAGATTGCCGATGCACAACGGAAGCAGGATGATGGTGAGCGCACGCTTCAGGAATCGAGCGGGGCGCGCCGGGAAGGCTCTGAGGGTGACGACGCCCCCGAAGACCTCAAGGCCCAGCGCACCAAGGCCTTGGCGGCCCGGGGGGCCTTGCGAGAAATCCCCTTGGGACGCGCCGGCACCCTGCTGGTGGCGAAGGTCCTCATCCCCCGTTATTTCAAACGCCTG
>CAZPRT010000046.1:3184-9887 GCA_964589205.1 uncultured Bordetella sp.
GGTGGCCGGTGAGCCACCCACCGATGCCGACCTGCTGGATTTTGCCAAGGCGGCGGGGCTCCCCGAGACGGCCGTGGCCGCCCTGTTGCTCGGGGTCGATGGTGCCGAGGGGGCCGAGGGAGTCAAACAGGCAGAGCTCGCCGGCATTCCGGCCGCGCAGGCCGAGTGGGCGGCGCTCGGGCTGCTGGCGGGCGGCCCAGGTGGTGCGCCAGGCGTGTCTCCGACCCCTGGTTTGTGGGCGCCCACAACGCTCTCGACCCCCGCGGCCACGGCTGCAACAGGCCTCGAGGCCGCCATGCGTGCGGCACTCTCGGGCGCTGGTGTGGATGCCAATGGCGTTGCAGCCGCAGCTGAAGGGGCCGACGGTGCAGAGGCCGGCGCCGACTTGGGCGCCCTCGTGGCGCACCGCATCCGGGTGCCGGTGCTCGACCCTCAGGCCGCGGCGGTCTGGTCTCAGCGGGCGGAGCAGTCGATGGGGGGCGAAGGCATTCGGCTCGACCCCCTGGTGTTGCGCTCTGTGGTCTTTGAAAAAATGGCCGAGGCGGCCGCACCCGCGCCCACGGCGGCAGACCGGCTGGCCAGCCTTCAAGCGGCCGACCTGGGCGCGAGCCTGCCCCTGGATGGGCCCGATGCCGATGTGGATCGGATTGCGGGCGACCTGGCTGCGGGCGGCTCATCCCGACTGGGTGGTGGTGCCCTGGGCTCAGGAACGGGCGATGGTGGCCAAGGCCGCCAAGCCAATCAGCAACTGGCCCAGCGCTTTGGTGAGCTCATGAACCAGCGCCTGGTGCAGCAGATCGCCCAAGGGAACTGGAAGGTGAACATGGATGTGCATCCCAGAGCCTTGGGTGACATTCAAATCGAACTGCAGTGGAAGGGCGGCGAGCTGGAGGCCTCCTTCCGGGCGAGCCAACTGGCCACCCGAGACCTCCTGCAGGAGGCCCTGCCCAGGCTGCGTGAGACATTGGAGCGCGCTGGCACAGACGTTGCTTCACTGACGGTGGGTGACTCATCCCGTCAAAAAAATGGCGATCAGACGGGTCACAATCGGAATCGCAACGAGCAGTCAGCGGTCCAACCAGGTGATGCTCAGTCTGTGGCGGCAGTCGAGGGGTTGATTTCTCGGCCGACGTCCTCAGATGGTCGTTTGGATGTCCTGGTGTGAGGACGCAGTGATGGATTAACCAAGAAGGAAACGAAGATGGCGGACGAACAAGAGCAACAAGAAGGCGGCAAGAAGAAATCGCCCCTGAAATTGATCCTACTGATCGTGGGTCTTCTGGTGCTGCTCGCAGTCACCGTGGTGGCCACCCTGGCCGTGACGGGCTTCTTTAGCCAGCCCGACCCCAATTCCGTGGAAGAACTCCTGAAGAAGGCCGAGGCCGAGAAGGCTGCGGAAGAGGCCAAGGCTGCTGAGGGTGGCGAGGGCGCTCCCAAGCTCGGCCCGGATGGCAAGCCCCTTCCCAACACCAAAGAAACGCCCGAGGGTCCGGACAAGGTCACCAAGAACGCGGCTGACGTGAAGAAGTTTGAGTCGCGCTACAAGGAAATGGGCCGACCACTCCTGGCCAACGTGACGGGCTCACGCAAGGTCATGCAGGTCACGGTGGCCATCATGACCCACTACGACGACAACGTGCTCCAGAACATGGAGAAACACGACTTCGCCCTGCGCAATGCCGCGCTGGATGTCATGCGTCAGGTGACCGAGGCCGAGATCGACAAGCCCACCTTCCGGATTGAACTCGCCGAGAAGATTCGCCTGGCCATGAATGCCGTGCTCGAGAAATACGAGGACTTCGGCGGCATTGAGCAGGTGCTCTTCACCGAGTTCGTCGTTCAGTAACCAGGGGCAAACAACATGGCCGCCAATCCCAGCCTGCTCAGCGAAGAAGAACTCGCAGCCCTTCAAGAGGGGCTGGCCGATGGTTCGATTCCCGCGGAGACTGGATTCAACAGCAAGGTGAGGGTGCGCAAGCACGACCTCGCCAGCGAAGACAGCTCCCTGGGCATCAACGTGGGTGCCATTGAGATGATCAATGAGCGATTCCTGCGGCTCTTCCGCCTGGGTCTGGTGGAGGTGCTGCGGTCCACGCCGAAGATCACCCCCATGAAGGCCGAGATCGTGCGTTACGGCGACTATCTCAAGTCACTCAAGGCACCCCTGTCGGTCAACATGATTCGGATCAACCCACTGCGTGGAAACTCGCTCGTGGTGATTGAGCCGAACATGATTTTCGCCTCGCTCGATGTCTTCTTCGGTGGCCTGGGCAATGGCCGCAGCCGTGGGCCCCTGCCGGCCACTCGGCTGTTCACCCCCACCGAGACCCGGGTGATCGGCATCGTGCTCGATGTCTTCTTTCGCAGCCTGAAGGATGCCTGGGGCCCGTTGCTCAAACTCGATGTGGAGATGATCACCTCCGAGATCAATCCCCAGTTCGCGCAGATCGCCGATGAGAACGACCTGGTCATTCTCAGTCGCTTCGAGGTGGACAACCCCGATGTGGAGTCCTTCATCGACCTCGTCTACCCCTACGCCTCGCTCAAGCCCATGCGCGATGTGCTGCGCAGCCGGGTACAGACCAGCGAGGGCAACGAGAGCACCGAGCGGCACTGGCGTGAGGCCCTGCGCGAGGCCACCTTCGAAGCCTCCCTCGAACTCGAGACACTTCTGGGCCACATCCCAACCAATCTGCACACCCTCCAGAACCTCAAGGTGGGCGATCTGCTGTACTTCAAGAAGCCCGATGCGGCCCAGGTTCGCATTGCCAACATCGCCTCGTACGATGCTGATGTGGGCGTGCAGGACAACCAGATGGCCATTCAAATTCGCAGTTCCTACGACGTGACCGGTAAGACCAGACAGGACTAAGCCATGGAAAACCCAGCAGACCAACAAAACGAAACCGATGTCTTGGCCGACATGGATGTCACGGGCAAAGGGGGGCAGATCGACCCCGAAGTCCTGCAGAACATTCCGGTCACCATCTCCATTGAAGTGGGCCGCGCCTCTCTGAAGATTCGCGACCTGCTCCGCCTGGCCCAAGGCAGCGTGGTCGAACTCGATCGCCTGGCCGGTGAGCCTCTGGACCTCTTGGTCAACCAGACGGTGGTGGCCCAGGGTGAGATCGTGCTCGTCAACGACCGTTACGGCATTCGCCTCACCCGCGTGGTGCCGGCGGCCGAGCGGCTCAAGCAAGTCTAAGAGGCCTTCCGATGACCAACGGGCTCGCCAACAGCATGGACTGGCTCTCCATGGCGAGCAGTTTTCTGCTGGTCATCGGTCTGCTGGCCGTCGTGCTCTATCTGCTGCGCCGGTTTCAGCCCGGCGCGCTGGGCAGCGGCCGACAAATTCAGCTCATCGAGTCTCTGGCCACCGGCTCACGCCAGCGCGTGGTGCTGGTTCGAGTGCGCGACAAAGACCTGCTTTTGGGCGTGTCGATGCAACAGATCAACACCCTGGCGGAGTGGCCTGCAGGCCAGGGTGAAGCCCGGCCCTCGCTGAGTCCCGTGTCATCGCTGGGTTCTTCCAGCGCGCCTGTGACCCAAGGCCTTCCGAAGGCTGTTGTGCCGGCGGCCGAGGCCCTGGCCAAGTTCCTCCGAAAAAAATGAAGCCCCGTCACCTCTCGCCAGTCGTGATGGTGCTGCTGGCTGGCGCCGCCTGCCTGCCCGCAGTGGCCCAAGCCCAAGGGCTGCCCGCGGTGAACATTCAGGGCTCTCAATACAGCCTGACCCTCGAGCTCCTTGGCCTGATCACGGCGCTCACGCTGCTGCCCTCGATGCTGCTCATGATGACCTCCTTCGTGCGGATCATCATCGTCATGTCGCTGCTTCGGCAGGCGCTGGGCACTGCGCAGACACCGCCCAACCAGGTGCTCGTGGGCCTGGCCTTGTTTCTCACCCTCTTCATCATGGCGCCCATCTTCGGGCAGGTCTACGAGACCGCC
This sequence comes from uncultured Bordetella sp., assembly GCA_964589205.1. Taxonomy (GTDB): domain Bacteria; phylum Pseudomonadota; class Gammaproteobacteria; order Burkholderiales; family Burkholderiaceae_A; genus Hahnella. The sequence continues at coordinate 7,132 of CAZPRT010000046.1, forward strand.
CTGCTGCCCTACTTCGATCGTGAAATTTCATTCACCCAGGCGCTCGCCAATGCCGAGGCCCCCATTCGCGCCTTCATGCTCGCCCAGACCCGCGAGGCGGACATCGCTGCATTCGCAGAGATCTCCCGCGCGCCAGCCTTGAGTGGCCCAGAGTCGGTGCCCTTCACCACCCTCGTGCCTGCCTTCATCACCTCAGAATTGAAGAGCGCCTTCACGATCGGATTTCTGATCTACATCCCGTTTGTGGTGATCGACCTCATCGTGGCCAGTGTGCTCATGTCCATGGGCATGATGATGCTCTCGCCCATGATGATCTCGATGCCCTTCAAGCTCATGCTCTTCGTGCTCGTCGATGGCTGGACCCTCATCGTGGGTTCGTTGGCCGCCAGCTTCGTGACACCCACTGTTCCTTAACCACGCGCACCTTTAGAAAGCCATTCCATGGACACCGCCGCCGTTGTCGACCTCGCCCGAGAAGCCCTCATGATCACCATGCTGGTCTCCTTGCCGCTGCTGGCCATTGCCTTGATCGTGGGCCTGCTGATTGGTGTGTTCCAGGCGGCCACCTCCATCAACGAGATGACACTCAGCTTCATTCCGAAACTGGTGGCCATTGGCTTGGCCATGGCGGTCTTTGGCTCCTGGCAGATCAACCTCATGGTGGACTTCTGCCGCGGCATCTTCCAACGCATTCCTGGGCTCTTTCTCTAGCCCACAAAGCATTGGCCCCGCATGCTCTCGCTCCTTGCCGCCGATGTTGTTGAACGGTTCCTGACCATGCTCTGGCCCATGGCCAGAATTTCAGCATTGCTGCTGGTGGCACCGGTGTTGTCCCTGGATGCGGTCACCGTTCGAATTCGCATCGTGTTTGCGCTGGTGCTCACCTTCTTCATCTACCCCTTGTTCGACTGGCCGGTCATCGACCCCACCTCGGCCGCAGGCCTGCTGGAGCTGGTGAACCAGATCACCATCGGCATTCTCATGGGCCTCATCCTGCAGGTCGTGCTTGCGGCCGTGGCCACGGGCGGCCAGGCCATTGCCGGCTCCATGGGGCTGTCCATGGCCAACATGATGGATCCGAACCTCGGCAATGTGCCCGTGATTGCCTCGTTCTTGGTGATTCTGGCCAGCCTGATTTTCCTCGGCCTCGGTGGCCATGTCTTGCTGCTCGAACTCCTCATCCAGAGCTTTGAGATGCTGCCCATCGGTCAGGGGCTGCTGAGCCTCAATGCCGTGGGCCAGCTCCTGGGCTGGTCGTCGATGATGTTTCTGGGCGCGGTGCTGTTGGCCCTGCCGCTTCTGGTCATTCTGCTGGCCGTGAACCTCGGCCTGGGCGTGGTGGTGCGTGCAGCGCCCACCCTGAATATTTTTGCGGTGGGCTTTCCCGCCATGATTCTGGCGGGCATGGCCATGCTCTACATCTTGATGGGCGCCGTGGGTGGCCGGATGCAGTGGCTGTGGAGCGCTGCCTTCGAACAGATTCGAATCGTCTTGGGAGTGGAGTGATCCATGGCCGACCAAGATTCCGACCTCGAACGCACCGAAGAACCAACCGCCAGGCGCCTGGAAAAGGCGCGGGAAGATGGCCAGATTGCGCAGTCGAAAGAACTGCCGTCTGCGGTGGTGGTGGTCGCCTCGGTGGCGGCCCTCTTCATGGCAGGCAGTTGGTTCTATCAGCATGTCTCGGCCATTTTTGCCCAGGGCTTTCAGATCGACCCGCGGGCCCTCGACAGCCCAAACCTGTTGCCCGTGCTCTTTGCCAAGTTCACGGTTGAGAGCTTCATCATCATGCTGCCGCTCTTCCTGCTCACCGTGGTGGCCGCCTTCATCGGCTGCACCACCACGGGTGGTTTCAATTTCTCCTGGAAGGCTGCAGCGCCCAAGCCCGACAAGCTCAATCCCATCTCGGGAATCAAGCGCCTGTTTGGCCTCAATGCCCTGATGGAGCTGGGCAAGGCCATTCTGAAGTTCACCCTGGTGGTGATCGTGCTCTTTCTGATGATGTCGTATCAGATGCCGGATTATTTGAAGCTCTCGAGCATGGCCATGGAGCCCGCCATGGGCCTGGCTGGCCGCCTGCTGGGCGAACTCTTTCTGGCCGTGGCCTGCAGCCTCATTCTCATTGCTGCGATCGACGTGCCCTTCCAGAAGCACCAGTACTGGGAGCGCATGAAGATGACCAAGCAGGATGTGAAAGACGAGATGAAGGACATCGAGGGCCGCCCAGAGGTCAAGGCCCAGATTCGTCGTCGGCAGCGCGAGATGGCTGCGAACCGAATGATGCAGAAGGTGCAGGACGCCGATGTCGTGGTCACCAACCCAGAGCACTTTGCCGTGGCCTTGTCTTACGACCCGGCCGGTGATGGCGCACCAATGGTGGTGGCCATGGGGGCAGACCACATGGCCTTTCGCATTCGTGAGGAGGCCAAGCGCTGCGGCGTGGAAATTTTCTCGGCGCCACCGTTGGCTCGAGCCCTCTACTTCACCTCGGAACTCGACCGCCCGATTCATCAAGACCTCTACTTCGCCGTGGCCCAGGTCATTGCCTATGTCTTTGGCTTGAACACCACCCGGCCAGACGGAACCTCCCCGGCACGTCCCACGCCGAGGGTGCCCGCAGCCATGCAGTTTGACGCGGACGGGAAGCCCGTTACCCTTTAAGCGATGGACACCTCCAACCCCACCCCCCACGACGAGTTGATCTCGCCCACCGCGTTCTTCATGCGGCCGTCGGACAAGACCCGATACGACTTCCT
>CAZPRT010000047.1:0-9403 GCA_964589205.1 uncultured Bordetella sp.
CTGTGCCCACATTCTTATCACTGAAACTGCCCGATGCCGTCGCGGAGACTGCATCACCGGGGAAAATTCCGCCGGAGAGAATTCCAACAGGTACGGTCGCTGTGACCGCCGCAGTATCAGTGCCGTCGTAAACCTTGTTTTGAGCGGAGTAAACGGCCGAAATCCCCAACGGTGTGATATTCGCAGTCGTGCTAGCTGTGGTGTTTGCAACCTCGTAGTTCCCGGCATCGGCGTTCTCCGCCTCAGTGCCCGAGATATTGATTCCAACCACCGTGATGGGCTTATTGTTTGCCACATTCTTGTCTAGGAAAGATGCAGATGCGGCCTTCGAAATAACCTTATCCGTCGCGATGGCGTCATTCGAAAGCGCAGCTGAAGCGGTGGTGGACTGATCGTAGACTCGGTTATTGCCAATGGCTGAGGTGGTTAAGGCGCGCTTGGTTACCGCAAGGGAACCACTGCCCCCCACAACTGCATAGCCAAGTGCACTCGTTCCCGCGCCAACCGTCAGAGAGTAGGTGCCAACCCGTGTATTCCCGGACGTGGAGGTCAAATTATTGACAACAGACACAGAGGGGCTAACGGTGTAGGCAAGGGCCTGGGTATCTCCATTCAGCAATCCAGAAATGCTAGGGGTGAGCGATCCGATGGACCCGTATGTGCGGCTGAGTGAGCCAATCGATGCCGTCAGCGTTGGTTGCTCACGGTAGATGACATGAAGGCCTGTTGACTCAAGCTGTCTGTCATAGCCAGCCGATCCCTCGTTGCTGTTGTAACGGAATCGACCCGAGCCAGCGGGCACCAGGCGAAGCAGGTTTGTAGCTCCTTGGGCCACAGCGCCGGTGTAGAGCAAACCCTGCCCACCCGTGCTGATGCTCGCGGTGTCGGACACAATGATGTTGGCTGCTGAGGCCGCCAAAGCATTGCCAGACACACTCCCTGCATTGAGCACCAAGTTGCCGCCCGCAGCCACGTTGGAATTCACGTAGAGGTTGGTGTCCGCCACCCTCAGGTGGAGTGCACCGGTGGTGTTGAGGCCTGAGAGACTCGACACGGTTCCGACATACACGCCGGTGCCATGACTGGCATTGGCCACGGACACACCCGTTCCCGCCAAGAGGTCTAGGCTTGCGACATTCCCGGCCACCGTGCCCAGGCTGTTGGTGATGGTGCCGCCAAAACCCGTATTGGTTTGGAGGTCCACGGCCGCCAAGGGGGCATTAATCCCAAGGTTGGTGACCGTGAGGGCCGCCGCTCCTGCTGTTGCCCCCTGATTGATTGCGCCGGTACCAGATGCATTCACCACGAGGGTGTCTACTGTCACGGGCGCCCGAAACCCCACGGCTGCACCACTCGAACCGCCCGCTGTGAGTTGTAACAAAGACCCACTACCCGCAATGTTGATGGGCTGATTGATGGTGATGTTTCGGTCTGCCGTGAGGCTCAGTGTAGCCCGTCCAGTCGTGGTCGCTCTGGTGATGGCCGCATCTACGACAATGTCACCGTCCTGAAGGCCCGCACCCGTGGTGGTGACGGTCACGTCGGTTCCAGCCTCAAGAAGGGTGTTAATCGTGGTGTTGAGAATGGTTGAATTGTCTACAGAAGGGGTCCAAGTACTCCCATTGACATCCACCACCTCATTCGTATTCGATGTCATGTCGGTTGGCGCATTGGCGGCCGACGTGATCGTGACGTTGTATGGGTCAAACAGCCACTCGCCGGACACACCCATGGGCGCCGACGCATCGCCTTTGACACCCTGCACATCCAGGTTCGCACCAGAGGTCTCGATTCGACCACCGTCGCCACCCCGCGGGCCACCACGCGCGCGAAGGTCTCCGGCCACCCGCGTGACCCCCTGCGGATTGGCGGTGTCAGACCAGACCACCACAGTGCCACCATCACCCTGCTCACTGGCCGAGGCATCCAGCCGAGCCCCAGAGGCCACCACCACCGCATTGGCAGCGTTGATGCGAGGGTCTTGGCCTTGCCATCCCCCACCAACCAGCACCTCGCCCCCGCCTGCGGGCCCACTCGCATCCAATGCTGCATCGGCACCCACAAAGACCTTGTCTCCGGTGACCAGAATCTCGCCACCGCGGGTGCCGGCCTCGGCGCCACGCGCATTCAGTTGGCCTTCCACGGCCACCACGCCACGCTCACCGCCCTGCAAGAGAATGCGACCGTTCTGGTGGACGAGGCTCTGGGCAGTGACCTCGCCCGACTGCTGGATGACACTCTCGAGAATGGCATTGGCACTTCGCGCCGAGAGCACAACCACGCCTCCATCGGCCCGAATGACATGACGGTTAGACACCAGTGCGTTCATGACAGCGGCATCCACCACCACCGAGAGGCGGCGTGAGCCGGCAAACTGCAGGGTCACCGCCTCGCCTGCGGCCATGGCCACAGTGCCCTCACGGGCCAAAACAACGCCGTCATTTCGGACCTCGGGCGCCAGCAGGGCAATGTACCCACCCAGTTCAGCCTGCAGTCGGCCCGAATTCTCTACGCGCGCACCAGCAGTGCCCCCTGTGAAATGCCAGCGGCCAGCGAGAAAGTCCTCGTTGCTTAGGTTGTGGACGGTCACGATCAGTCCACCCACATCGACCTGGGCCGTGGCCCCAAAGACCACACCCTGCGGGTTGCTGAAAATCAACTGGCCATTGGCCTGGATGCGACCCATGATCTGGCTCGGGTTGGCATCCAGAATCCGATTGAATGTGGTCGACTGTGCACTTGGGGCGATGAACTGCACCGACTGGTCTCGACCCACATTGAAGGTGTCCCAGTTCACGATGGCCTGATGGGTCGACTGTCGAACCGTCATCGAACCATTGTTGGCCTCAATGCTGGCCTGGCCCGACACCACCTGCCCCCCAGAAGGCAATACAGCCTGGGCACATGCGGCGGTGGCCATCATCCAAACACCCGTCCCCAACAACAACTGCCGCAGAGCGCGGGCAGGTGTGTGGGTCGTGGATGGGTCAGTGCGCATGTCGCATCTCTGCATCGGTTCTAGAACCGAAGGTTCGCATCCAACCGGAAACGGTTCAAGGTTCGCGTGCCGTCCTGGTCCAGGCCCAAGGTGCTTCGGCCGGGGTTCTCGCCGAGCCGACGGGCCCAGGTGAGCCTCACGGACGATTCGGCAAAGCCGAAGTCGGTCTGGGCACCAAGCCAGAGGCCATAGCCACGCAGGCTGTAGTCGTTGGGCAAGGCAGCACCGGTGAAGTCGTTCTCCTTGTTCACCCGAACGCGGCCGTGGTCGTAGAAGCCAGACAAGGTCCATCGCTGGAACTCAGAATTCCAACGATGCTGCCACTCCAAGCTCGCGAGCCCACCCAGGGCGCCCCCTGCCTCATTGGTGGGGTAAGCCCGAACGCCTCTCGCACCTCCCAAGAAGAATTTCTCGGAGCCGTCCAGGTTACGGTTCGCCCACTGACCTTGCGCCATGACCACCAGGGTGTTGGAGGGATCCAAGACCTGGCGGCGCATGGCCGAGAGCCTCACCTTGGAGAAGTAGCCTGCGGTCTGCGTGGTGCTGGCATCCGAGGTTCGATGCGCCTCGGGCGAATCGGAGAGGTCTAGCTCTCCACGACTCCAGAAGGCAGACCAGCTGTTCTCGCCACCGCCCATCCAGCCGTCTGCCGCGTTTCCTTCGAGGCCCATGGAGAACAACTGGCTCTGATACCGCGAGACCACCTGGCCGGCTGCCTCGTTTCGATAACGATTGTTGTCAAACATCATCTGAAAGCTGATGTTTCCGGATGGCCTGCGCTGTAGGGGCACGACCACAAAGAGCCCCTGGTTCGAGGTGGGGCCGCGCATGTCTGCGCTGGAGAAGTCATCAGAGATCAGCTTGTACTGCATCGCAGACCATTGCCCCCCCACACGCCAACCGTACTGATTGAACGGAAGGCTGTACTGAACCTGCGCGTACCGAACGCCCTCGGTCACGAGCCCCTGGGCCACGAGGCTGTCTCCTCGTTGAGTGGGATTGTTGAAGGTCGCCCGCACATGGGCACGCTCTGGGCCTGTGGAGCGGGAGCCGCTGTTGTCGACCCCCACCGCCAATTCGACAGGCTTGGTCTGCTCCACTTGCAAAACCGCCCCGGTCTGCCCCTCCTCTTGGCCCGGCACCACATTGAGCCGCGTCTGGACACCAGCCAGGTCTGCCAGTTTTGCATTGGCCTCCTCGAGGGCCGGCAACGAGACGGCCTCACCCACAGGCTGGGCCGTCTCAATGACACGCTTTGGAACCTGGGTGTTTTGCAGCAAGCCCTGCGGGTCTTCAATGCGCACGCCACTGAAGGTTGACTCCACCACCTGAATGAGCAGGCGACCCTCAGAGAGGTCCTGAGGAGGGAGGGTTGAGCGGGCCAGCCAGCCGCGCTCGCGATAGAGGCTGTTGACCACTTGTGTGATGCGATCGAGACTGCGCAGGTCGATGTTGGACCCCACAAATGGGGCCAGGGCCGCGCGAATGTCCTCCACGGGCAGGGCGGTGACCCCCCGGACCACAAAGCCTGTGAAGACCGAACTGCCCTTGGCGGTCTCAATGTCCTTGGCCATGGTGGAATCGACCCGGGCGGGTTCCGGCGTGCGCACCACCGACTCATCCACGGTGACGGGTGCAACCGGTCGAAGAACGGCCTTGCTGGCACTCTGATTGGTGTCGGTGGGGAGCACCGGCGGCGCCTCCACGACCGGTTCGGCTGGGCGCTGCGCCAGCGCCTGCTCCACTGTCTTTCCGCAGGTTTGCTCAAAGAAGACCGACAGCAAGGGGTCGGCCTTGAGCAACTCCAACGAGGCCGGCCCAGACGAGCAGACGCTTCCCAGAACACCTGCCGGGTTCTGGGCATGGGCTGGAATGGCTGCAAGCCATGCCCCTGCCAGCCAAGCCCCCCGCAACACAAGCATTTTCATGGGCCAGCCCATTGCTGCCACCTCAAAAGTTATGACCAACGTCTAAAGGTCGGTCGCTGGGCCAAAAACTTGACCCCTCACAACCCCTCAGAGGCCCCGAGGGCCCCTCTAGAGGCGCAGCGCCCCGCCATAGCCGGTGAGCTCAAGGTAGCCCCGGCCGAGCTGCTGCCCCCGCTCGCGCAGTTCCACCGCCCCCTCCCAATAAAAGCCGCCGGTGCTCGCCCGGGCGTCGACCTCCTGGGCCAGCATCAAGGGGGCGAGCTCGAGGCGACGGGACCCCACCCACAGGGCCATGGGCACCGGGTACTCGATCAGGGAGCGCGAGGACCGCCAACGGCCGTCGGGCTCCCAACGCAGGCCCTTCCAGCCGGGCTCGGGCGCACCGCCGGGGCTGCGGGCATCCACGTGGTCGTAGAGGGTCTGGCCCTTGTCATCTCGAATGCGAAAGGCCATGAGGGTGCCGCCGTTGAGCAGGTTGATGCCGATCCAATCCCAGCCCACGGCGCCAGGCATGAGCAATTGGCTGGACCACTCGTGGTCGAGCCAGGCCTGGCCCTCGCGCAGCTGCACGGCCTGACCATCCCTCACACGGGCCTTCACCGACAAGGGTGCACGGCTGTAATAGTGGCTCGCCTGCTCTGGACGCGGCCCCTTCCTGGAGTAACCCTGCTCACCCCGAAGCACGGGGGCTTGCGAGGCCTGTGCCTCCAACTCGAGAGAAAAGCCATCTCCTGCGAAGTAGCCCAGATAGCGCTCGGAACCAGACGCACCCACCCGACGCAGGTACCAGTCCTCAAACTGTAAGTCCGTGTCTTGCTCAGAGGCCCGCAATGATGCACGTCCAAGCCGACCCGCACGCTCTGCATGGCGCAGGCTGGGCAGGTGCGGCATGGCCAGGGCCGCGTGGGCAAAGAGCAGTTGCCTGGGTGCGAACCGGCTGGGATTCTCGGGTGCGTGCTGGGTGCGACTGCGAAAGAATGTGAGCTGAAAGCCCATGGCGGCAGAACCCTCCCCCAGCCATCCCGTGAGGTACCACCACTCGGTTCGATGGTCTGGGTGGGCCCCGAAGTCTCTCGGGAACACCAGTGGTCGGGGCACCACCGACGGATAAAACGACGACGCCTGCACGGCAGACTTCCCCAGCCCATGCCAAGCCACGCCCGCAGCAGAGAGAAGCACGGGCGCCTTGAGCAGTTCTCGTCGATGCATGCGTCTGCTGGCCTCTACCAGTCTGCCCGAAGGCTTGAAGAGAGGTGTTTGTCATCCAGGCCCTGACGGGCAGCCCAGCGGGCGGTGACCACACCCAGCAGGAGCAATGCGGCCGAGAGCACGGCCCACTGCGCAATATCGACCGTGGTGGTCATCGTCCAGTGAAACGACTCCGGATTCACCTTGTGTATGAGCACCTGGCTCATGAGCCAGCCCATCACACTGCCCCAGGCCACGGCCACGATCAACAGCAGGCTCGCCTCCCAAGACACCAGACGAAGCCGATCGCCTCGAGACAGACCCAGCTGTGCCAGCAAGGCGAACTCGCGCCTGCGCAATAACAACTGGCCCGCCAGGCCAGCCGCCACCGACAAAAGCGCCACACACAGTGCGGCCGCCTCCAACACATAGGTCATGGCAAAGCTGCGGTCGAAGATGCGCAAGGACAAGGCCCTCACGTCGGTGGCCGTGATCCACTTCAGCACGCCCAACTCGGGCAAGGCTGCGGACACGGCCTGTGTGATGGCCGCTGGGTCTGCGCCGGGCTGCAGCCAGATGGACAGACCCGATCGCGACCGATCTCCAGTGAGGCGCTCATAGTCCTCCGCTCGGAGCACGACCGAGCCATGCTGCCGACCATAGTCCCGGTACAGCCCAGCCACCCAGACCGACTGCTGTCCGCCGGGCCCAAGCGGCAGCAGGGCCGGGGTACCCGCACGCCAGCCATAGAGGCCCGCCATCGCCTCGGAGCCGAACACCACGACGGCATCAACACCGGCCGGCGGCAGCATGGCCTCGCCCACCAGGGGGAGCGCCTGCATGGGGTCCTCAAGCCTCAAATTCCTGGCCATGAGCATGACCTCTGGCCGATCGGTGTCGAGCCGAAGGCTTCGATGCCGAATCATCTCGACACGTCGAACGCCCTCTAGGCCAGCGATGACGGGGCCGACCGAGGGGTCAAAGCCGGGGGCATCGACCAGCGACTGACCGCTGCTGTAGAGATCAGCAGGCAGCACCTGCTGGAGCCAGTCTGAGACAGAGTCTCGAAAACTCCCCACCATGATCATCATGGCCACGGTCAGCGAGAAGGCTGCCACGGTGCCCGTGATCACTGGCGTGGCCACACCAGGTGCCTGCGCCAGACGCCAACTGGCCATGAGCATCACGGCATCGCTGGCCTCTCGAGACATCAACCGCCGCGACAGACCACCCCAGGTCTGGGCCAGCAGCCATGGCAGTGCAGCCAGCCCCGCAAAGAGGATGGCCGCAATGGCGGCATAGGCCGCCCAAGGCAGCCCACCCACGGGGGGCACCAGCATGAGCAGCCCGGCCGCCAGCAGGCCCAGGCCACTCCATCGAAGGCCCGGTGGCTGCAAGCCCGTGGCCTCTGCCTGCCCCGCCCGCAACAGCGCCATGGGCGCTCGCCAATCGATGCGACGCAAGGGCTGCCAGGCTGCAAGCAAGCCCACCAACGCAGAGAGCGCCCAGAAACCAGCCAATGCAGCCCAGTCCAACACCAGTGGTGCATGGGCCTGACTGAAGTAGCCTCCACCAAGATCGCCACCCAAGAGGCGCATGAGCAGCCAGGCCAAGGCCAGGCCAAGGCCGACACCGAGGCCGCCACCGAGCGCACCCACCAGGCCGCCCTGTACCCAGACCAGTCGCCGCAGCCATGCCACCGGTGCACCCAGCACACCGAGCAAGGCCAACTCTGACCGCTGCCGGACCACGGAGAGATTCACCGCGGTGGACACCAGGAAGCCCCCCGTGAGCAGGGCCACCATGGCGAGTACGGTGAGGTTCACGCGGTAGGCCCGCGAGAGGTTGGACATGCGTCGGTCTCGATCCTCGGTGGCCATGACCGAGAGCGGCTCACCGACCGCGCGCAAATGGCTGCGAACACCCTCGACGGTTTGTTCGCTTGCAAGCTTGATGTCGATGCGAGAGATCTGACCCAGCCGACCAAAGGCCCACTGGGCTGAACCAATGTCCATGACCGCGAGTGCCTCTCCTGGCACACCTGGCAGATCGCCCGCCACGCGCAGCCGCACGTCTTGTAGGCCATGCCGAAGCAGGATGTCCTCTCCCACACGAACCTGAAGAATTCGTTGGGCGCTGGCCGACAAGAAAATCGAGCGCGCATCAAACAGGCCGCCAACGCCCTCGGCCGCTGCCGGAAGCAATGCAGGTGTGACACGTGCAGCCTGAAAGACATCGATGCCCAGCACGAGCACACGGTCGGTGCGCACGGCCAAGACAGGGCTCATGTCTGTGATGCCCATCGCGAGTCGGCCAGCCTCGAGGGCATCCAGTCGGCGCTCGTCGAACTCGCCAAGGCTTGAGACCAACTGTGCAGAGGCCTGTCCATTGACCGCATCCAGCGCGCGCCCAAAGGAGGACAAGGCAGAGTGGTTCACGGTGTGAATCGCCACGGCGAGCATGACCCCAATGCCCACCATGATGAGGGCAGCCAGCCAGCGCACGCGCTCCCGGACTGTGGCGCCCCAGAGCATCCAGGCAAAGAGCGGGCCTGAGGGCCTCATGGCCGACTCACTGATCGACTCACACAAGGCCCTCGGGCGTGAGCTGCAACACTCGATCCATGGCGCGCGCAGCAGCATCCGCGTGCGTGACCATCACCAGGCTGGCCTGTTGTTGCGCGCACAAGTCCAGGAGACACTCGAGCGCATTGGCGGCAGACGCCGCATCGAGATTGCCCGTGGGCTCGTCCGCAAAGACAACAACTGGCTCATGCACCAGCGCCCGGGCCAGTGCCACCCGCTGCTGCTCACCGCCCGAGAGCGTGGCCGGCTTGGCCTCAAGACGATGGCCCAGGCCGAGCGTCTCTAGCAGCTTGGTGGCACGCACCTTGGCCATCTGCGCCGACTGGCCGCCCAGCAGGCAAGGCACCATCACATTCTGGAGGGCTGAGAGGTGCGGCAAGAGATGGAAGGCCTGGAAGACAAAGCCCATCTGTGACTGCCGACAGGCGCGGCGCTGTGCATCACTCCAGGCAGACATGGCCTGTTGCCCCCAGTAGACCTCGCCCTCGACGGGCGCCTCCAAGCCCGCCATGATCTGCAGCAGCGTGGACTTTCCGCAGCCTGAGGCCCCCTGAATGGCCAGTCGCTCACCAGGCTGCACTGAGAGGTTCACACCACGAAAGAGCCATGGTGCTGCGCCGTGGACGTGGCCCACCGACACGAGTCGCAAAGGCGGTTCCGAGGCCGCGTTCGTTGGTGTTAGGCTCGGTGCTCCCGGATCTCTC
>CAZPRT010000048.1:0-9320 GCA_964589205.1 uncultured Bordetella sp.
CTTCGGCTGCGCTGCACTCTATGTCTTTGAGGACACGCCGCTGGGTGAGCTGGCCTGCCTGATGGTGCGCTCCGAGACCCGCGAAAAAGGCGACGGCGAGCGACTCTTGAAGAGCATTGAATCTCAGGCGCGGGCGGCTGGCCTCTCCGGCATCTTCGTGCTCACCACGCGCACCACCCACTGGTTCATGAAGCGTGGATTCAAGGTGGCCCCGGTCGACGCCCTGCCCGCCTCACGGCAGGCCCATTACAACTGGGATCGGAAATCCCAGATCCTCATCAAGACGCTTTAGGCCTCGGAGGCCACAAGACGGGCGAGCCGCCCAATGGGCAGGCTAGTCGGCCCGTTTGGCCAGCAATGGCAGGCAGCGGCCGTCTTGCAGCCAGGCCATGCCCAGCAGGCTGGTGTGCCCCGGAACGCGCTGATCCAACCATGCGATGGCAGCCTGCGCGTGGTCGGACCCAGAGGCAGGCGACGCGAGGACACAGGCCTCAGCCTGCACGGACACCATGGCCCACTCGGGCAGGCGCGGCAGGCTCACACTCACCATCTCGGCGGTGGAGGGACCCACCAGGCCGGTCTCGCCCACCGGCGCGGCCGCACGCACCAGGGCCAACAGGTCTTCGCTCGAATCGACCGGCTCTTGGCCGCGTGGGGTGAGGTAGAGAAAGCGCTGCGGGTCGGACTCCACCGCACAGACATGGCCAGCCGGCAGTCGGGTGAGCAGCACGCCCATGCGGGGCGAGACCCGAATGCCGGGCGCTGCATCGTGCAGCCTGGGCACCAGGACCGACCGCTGGCGCAGAAGACGGCGCAGCAGCACGGATGCGCTGTCGGCAAGATCTGGCGAGGCCGCAGACCCCATGTTGGAGGCCATGAGGGCCAAGAGCCGTGCCGCATCCAGGGCCTCGCTGGGCCTGCGAACGGGCCGAACCAGCGGGGCCGCGGTGGCTGCGGGCGGATCGATGGGGGCCAGGGCGCGGCCCGAGAGCTGGGCTGCGGTGAGGTCTTCTCGCTCAGCCCGCAGGCTGTCGAGGCCCGCCAGCAGGCTGTCGAGTGCCTCGGTGACCGAGGGGTTAATGGACATGGCGACGCAGGCCCACCAGGCCCGCGATCAGCGCGTGCTGCTGGCCTCGAAGCTTGGTGAGGGCCTGCTCCGCCTGGTCGAGCGAGGCCCGGGCCTTCTGCATGTCGTCGTCTCGGTGCGGACCATCGGGGTCGAGACTGAGGTTGAGCAGTCCGTGGCGGGCTGCAGCAAGGGCCGACAAGGCGCCCTCGAGTTGATGCTCTGCGCTGTAGAGCTGAGACTCGACTGCGTGGAGCGAGGGAGTGGCCTCGGTGGGCGCAGCAGCGGCGGTCGACGCAGCGGGACTGGACGCGACCGCAGGGCTGGGGGTGGAAGCCTCGGCGGAGGCAGGCTCCGGGGGCAGGCCCAGGTTGGGCATGTCTGACGGAGGCTCGATGAGCACCGGCGCCTCCACCTGGTTGTCGGTGGGAAGGCTCGGCGTCTCGCGCACGAGGCCTGCAGGCTCCACGAGCATGGCGGCCGATGCCGCCAACTGTCGGCGAATCGATAGACCAAGGACGGCGAGGTCGATGAGCGCGAGCAGCCATAAGAGGAGGCCCGCGGGCACCCAGATCACCCAGCCCGGCAGGCCAGTGGTCATCCAGTCCTTCACAATGCGCATCCCGCGCACTGAGCCCTGGGCGTAGCCTTCGAAGAAACCACCCAGCCAGGCCCAGACCGATGCATGCAGGCCCACGGGCGTGCCTTCGGCAGGCACCGCCGGCGGCAGCCAGAACCATTGCATGGCATTCATGAGCCAGGCCGACAACAAGCAGACCAGCCCCAGAAACAAAAGGGTGTGGGCTCGACGGGCCCTGCCGCGCAGGGCCTCCACCAGGGTGAGGTCCATCCAAGAATGTCGCATGCTAGTCATCCTGGCTCCAGTCTAGACGATCCGCGAAGAGCGCCTCTCGGAGGTCGCCGTATCGCCGAAACACCACCACCCAGGCGGGTGGCGGGCCCGACGGGTCCGCGTCGGCTGCAGGCGGGGCAGACCCAGGGGCGCTGGCCGAACGGGCACTGTGCTCTAAGTTGACCTGCTCTGAAGTGCCTTCCTCAGCAGCCATGCGCTCTGGCTCCCGCACAAAGACCGGGTAGCCTGCGGCGGTGCCGAGCCATCCAGGCCCACTGGGCATGAGCATCAGCCCCGAATAGGCCACCACGCGCAGCACCTGGTCGCCCGGGATCTCGTGGGACTGGCCTCGGCGAATTAATCGGAGGCGCATGCTTTCCTCCAGACGGGCGTGCCCCCGCAGACGCGGGCGATGTCATCGAGCACCGCCTCGTGGGCCGCCCACTCCTCGGGGCTGGGCTCAATGACGCGCAGATTGAGGGTGGAGAGATCGATTCGGCCGCCGGGGCCGTGCTCATCATCGTGATACTGCTGAATGTCGAGGGTCTCTTGGCCGCGGGTCATGGCCAGCCAGACCTCGGCCAACAGTTCGGCATCGAGCAGGGCTCCATGCTTGAGCCGGTGGGCATTCGACACACCGTATCGGGTGCAGAGTGCATCGAGTGAATTGCGCTGACCCGGATGCAGCTCACGGGCCATGGCCAGGGTGTCGGTCACGCCATCAACGACGGTGGTGAGGCTGGGCTGCCCCAGTCGCGCGAGCTCCGCATCCAGAAAGCCCAGGTCGAAGGGGGCGTTGTGAATGAGCAAATGTGCGCCGCGCGCAAACTCGAGGAAATCTTGCAGCACGTCCGCAAAGCGAGGCTCTGCCTGCAGGTCGGCCCAGGTGAATCCATGTACCTCGGTGGCGCCGGCCTCGATCTCGCGCTCGGGATTGATGAGGCGGTGGAACTGCCGGCCGGACGCACGCCGATTGGTGAGCTCGACACAGCCAAGCTCAATGATGCGGTGACCCTCCTCGACCCTCAGGCCTGTGGTTTCGGTATCGAGGACGACGTAACGCATGATGCAACCCAGGCATAAATGGTGGGCAGAACAAAGAGTGTGAGTAGTGTGCCAATGCTCATGCCCCCAACAATAACCCAGCCGATCTCTTGGCGGCTCTCGGCCCCGGGGCCACTGGCCAACGCCAGGGGCAAGGCGCCACAGACCGTGGAGATGGTGGTCATCATGATGGGGCGAAAACGCAGGGCGGTGGCCTCGAGTGTGGCCTCGACCACACTGCGGCCCTGGTCACGCAACTGATTGGCAAACTCCACGATGAGGATGCCGTTCTTGGTGATCAGCCCAATGAGGGCCACGAGCCCAATTTGTGAGTAGACATTGAGTGAGCCCTGGGTGAGGTAGATGGTGGCCAATGCGCCGGCGAGCGCCAATGGGACCGTCACCAGAATCACCCACGGGAAGACGAAACTCTCGAACTGGGCCGAGAGCACCAGATAGATGAAGAGCAAGGCCAGAATGAAGACAAACAAGATGGTGGACTGGGAGTCTCGGAACTCACGCGACTGCCCGTTGTAATCGAGCTGGTAATCGGAGGGCAGCATGGCGCGCGCCGTGGTCTCTACTGCCTCGAGGCCCTCGGCCAGGGTGGCCCCGGGCGCCAGGTTGGCCGAGATCGACACGGCTCGCTGCTGCAGGAAGTGATTGAGCTCCCGCGGGGCAACGGTCTCTCGAATTTGAATGAGGCTGGAGAGCGGGACCATCTGGCCATCGCGGCCCTTGACCAGCAGCCCTTTGATGTCCTCGGGCGTATTGCGGCCCTCGGCCTCCAACTGCACGATCACGTCGTACTGCTCATTGCCCCGCTTGAATCGGGTGACCTGCCGGCCACCGAGCAGCGACTCCAGGGTGCGGCCGATGGCCTCGACCGACACACCCAGGTCGGCCGCGCGCTCACGGTCGATGTCGATGCGCAGCTCGGGCTTGGTGATCTGCAGGTCGGTGTCCACGCCCTGCAGCTTCGGGCTCTTGAGCAGCTCGAGCCGAAGCTGTTCCGTGACTGCCGCCAGTTCCTGCATGGGTGCCGACGAGAGCACCACGACCTCGATGGGGCGGGATCGCACGCTCTGACCCAGCGAGGGCGGGGTCACCACAAAGGCATTGATGCCAGGAATGCCCAGCACACCGGGCTGCACCTGGGCGGCAATCTGCTGGGTGCTGCGGGAACGGTCTTCCCATGGCACCGGCCGCAGAAAGGCAATGCCTTTGTCCACCGTGGGGCTGCCCGCAATCACCAAATACTTCTCAACCTCGGGCACCTTGGCAAAGATGTCTTCCAGGCGCAGTGCGTAACGGGCGGTGTAGTCGATGGAACTGCCCTGGGGCGCACTGATCACTGCGACCAGAAAGCCGCGGTCTTCCACCGGCGTGAGCTCCTTCTTCACCAGGTTAAAGAAGAGCACCCCAATGGCTGCAACGCCGAGACCAATGCCGGCCACGAGCGCGCGGCGACTCAGCAGGCCCGTGAGCAGGCTCGCGTAACGGCTGGCCATCTGATCGAAGCGCTGATCAAAGGCATTGGAGAACCGTGCCCAGCGGCCCAGCGGCGTGCCCTCGGGCGGCGCAGGCTGATGGCGCAGCAGCCGGGAGCACATCATGGGTGAGAGCGTGAGGGCCACAAAGCCGGAGACGAGCACGGCTGCCGCAAGCGTGAGGGCGAACTCTGTGAACAGACGGCCCGTGCGGCCCGCAGAGAAGGCCATGGGCGCAAAGACCGCCGCCAGGGTGAGGGTCATCGCCACCACGGCAAAGCTGATTTCCTTCATGCCCTGAAACGCGGCCGCAATCGGCTTCATGCCATCTTCGATGTGCCGAGAGATGTTCTCGAGCACCACAATGGCATCGTCGACCACAATGCCAATCGACAAGACCATGGCGAGAAGCGTGAGCGTGTTCACCGAAAAGCCCAGGGCATACATGATGCCGAAGCTGGTGATGAGGCTCACAGGAATGGTGACGATCGGGATGATGGCTGCCCGAAAGCTCTTGAGAAAGACAAAGACCACCAGGCCCACAAGCATCACAGCCTCCGCGATGGTGGTGACCACGGCACGAATGGAGCGGTCGATGAAGACCGAATAGTCGTTGGCCACCTCGAGGTCGACGCTGGCGGGAAGGTCGGCCAGCACACTGGGCAGGGCCTCTTGAACCGCAGACGAGAGGGTGAGTGGATTGGCCGTGGCCTGCTTGATCACGCCCATGGCCACCGTGGTGCGGCCCTTGAAGCGGGCCACCCGTTTGAGGTCCTCGGGCGCAATCTCGACCCGGGCGACATCTCGCAGTCGCACCAAGGCCGATGAGCCACGCGGGGCCTTGAGCACGATCGATTCAAACTCCTCGGGGGTTTGGAGGTCGGTGGGAGCGAGCACCGAGAGCTCCCGGCCCGGGGTCTCAATGGCGCCCGAGGGCACCTCGATGTTCTGGCGCCGAAGGGCCTCCTCTAGGTCTTGAATCACCAGGCCACGGGCCGCCATGCGTTGGGCATCCACCCAGATGCGCATGGCATATCGGCGGTCTCCAAAGATGCGCACATCCGAGGCGCCCGGCAGGGTCTGCAGCCGGGGCTTGACCACGCGATTGGCCAGGTCGGAGAGTTCGAGCAGCGAGAGGGTCTCACTGTTGAAGGTCAGCCAGATGATGGGCTGGGCATCGGCCTCCACCTTGGAGATGACCGGGTCGCTGGTCTCAGTGGGCAGGCGCGATCGCACCCGCGAGACACGGTCTCGCACATCGGAGGCAGCCGAGTCTGGGTCGCGGTTGAGCGAAAAACGAACGGTGATCTGCGAGCGCTCGGCCCTGGAAATGGAGGTGAGGATCTCCACGCCCTCGATGCCGGCGATGGAGTCTTCAAGTGGCTTGGTCACCTGAGACTCGATGATCTCGGGTGAGGCCCCTCGGTACTCGGTGCTCACAGTCACCACAGGCTCATCGATGCGCGGATACTCGCGAATCGAGAGCTTGGAGAGACTCACCAGACCGATGAGGGTGATGATCAGTGAGAGGACGGTCGCGAAGACAGGCCGCTCAATGCAGATCTCGGAGATCCTCATGGGCCGGCGGGCGGAGATGCTTTCGAGGCAGGTGGGGGGCCCTTGGTCCCCGGTGCGGCAGGCAGCGTCCCCGGTGCGGGTGGTGTGGGCAGGACCTTGGCGGGCTGGCCGGGGCGTCGAATCTTCAACTGGCCGGCAATCACCACCTGGTCGCCCTCGGCCAGGCCCGAGAGGATCTCGACCTCGGTCTCCATGCGCGTGCCCAATTGAACGGGCACCTTCTCAACCTTGCCCTCGCGAACACGCCACACAAAGAAGCCACGCTGCTCACCGACGATGGCCTCCTCGGAGATGACCAGGGCCTCGGCCCGCTCCGTGAGCACCAGCCGGCCGCGCGCAAACAGGCCCGACTTCAACTTGCCCGACGGATTCGGCACCACGGCCCGCAGCTGCAAGAAACGGCCCTCGGCATCCACCCGCGCATCCAGTGCCGTGACGCGGGCCACGATGGGCTCGCGGAGTTGATCGGTCTGAATGGAGACCGACTGACCCGCCTGCACACGGCCCACATAGCGCTCGGGCACACGGAAGTCGAAATAGAGCCGGGAGGTGTCCTCCACCACGGCGACCACCTCACCATCCTTCACATAGTCGCCGGGGCTGTGCTGGCGAAGACCCACCCGGCCTGAAAATGGCGCGGAAATTCGGGTGCGTTGGAGCCTGGCCTCGAAGAGGTCGCGCTTGGCCGCGGCAATCTCGGAGTTGGCCTTGGCCTCGTCGAGCGCACGCGAACTGATGAAATTGCGTGAGAACAGATCCTGGGCCCGGCGGTGGTTGGACAAGGCCAGCTCGGCCTCGGCCTGGGCCTGTGCGAGCTCGGCCTTCACCAGGCTGTCGTCGAGCCGAATGAGCAGCATGCCGCGATCGACCTGCTGCCCATCTCGAAAGCGAACCTCGGCAATGCGGCCGGCCACCTCAGGGCGAAGGTCGACCGACTCCACCGCCATGAAGGAGCCCGTGACCGAGAGCTGGTCGAGCACAGTCTTCTTGAGCACCGTGGAGACCTCCACCGGCACCGGTGGCATGGCACCCTGGCCCGCCTTGCCTGCATCGTCGCCTTTGAACCAGCCCATCCGCCAGGCCAGTAGCCCGATCAACACGAGGAGCACGATCGCAGCCACAACCCACCGGGGCCGGCTGCGGATGGTCTGAAGCATGATGGGTGCCAATTGAAAAATCCTTAAGGTCTGCTGGTGGGGGGAATGCCTTCGTTGGCGAGGCGGTCTGCCTCCTCGTTGCCGGGGTCGCCGGCATGTCCCTTGACCCACTTCCAGTGTACGTGATGCGATGCACAGGCTTCGTCCAAGGCCTCCCAGAGTTCACGGTTCAGCACGGGCTTGCCGGCAGCGGTCCTCCAGCCCTTCTTCTTCCAGTTGTGGATCCAGGATTCAATGCCATTCTTCACGTACTGAGAGTCGGTGAAGATCGTGACCTCGCAGCCCCGCTTGAGCGCCCGAAGGCCCTCAATGACCGCGGTGAGCTCCATGCGGTTGTTGGTGGTCATGGGCTCACCCCCACAGAGCCGCTGGCTCTTGCCGCGACAGACCATGAAGGCACCCCAGCCGCCCGGCCCTGGGTTCCCCTTGCAGGCCCCATCGGTGTAGAGCACGACCTGGTCAAGCGACTCGCTCATGTGCCGTCTCGCGTCACGACTGCCGGGCCACGGCCGCCGAGGTGGCCCGCCGACTCGTCTTCTTCCAGGCCGGGCTCAAGACCCGCAGGCCGGTGCGACGCTTGACCGCGGTGAGCAGGTAAGTCGCACCCAGGCCAGGCCACCACCGTGCGCCAGCCGCGTCCATCCATCGCCAGCGCTGGGACCAGGCTGCGTCGTAGACCATGGGCCGATACACCCCAAAGCAGCCGCCATCGATGGAGAGGCCCAGCAGGCTGCACCAGTCACGCACACGGGCTGGCGAGAGCCACTTGCCCTCCATGGGCGGGCAATGGGTCACCGCCCGAGGACGATGTGCAGCCCACAGGCTAAACGGGTTGAATCCGAGAATGACCAGCTGGCCCTCGGGAATGAGGATGCGCTCAGCCTCGCGCAGGAGGCCGTGTGGATCTCCCACCATCTCCAGGCAGTGCACCAGCACAAGCAGGTCGGTGGAGTCGGACTCCACCGGCAGCGCTGCAGGGTCGCAGACGAGCTGTTCATCCGAAAGTGCCTCAAAAGGGGCAATCCGGGCACGGCAGGCCATGCGATTCTGGCGGAGCGCATCCACGCCCACGGGGCCCATCTGCAGGGCCTGATAGCCAAAGCGGTCCTGCAGGCGGGCATCGAGCCAGGCCTGCTCGGTGTCGCGCAAGAGCGCACCCGCGGGGGTCTCGAACCATTTTTCCCAGGCCTGGAACGGGTTGGGTGCAACTCGCGTCACAATAGAGGGCCTTGCCACACGAAAGGAGACCGGTGTGCCGATCGTTGAGATTCCAGCATTCACAGACAATATCATCTGGGGCTTGCAAGGCAGCGACCATCTCGTGGTGGTCGACCCGGGCGAGGCTGCACCCGTGCTGGCGCATCTTCAGGCCCATGGACTCACGCTGGCGGGCATTCTCATCACCCACCACCATGCCGACCATGTCGGCGGCATTCAAGACCTGCTCGCGCAGGCGCCGCTCACCAGCATCGACCTGCCCGTCTACGGCCCAGCCGCCTGCGTGCCCCATGGGGTCAACCGCACGGTGCAAGAGGGTGATGCCGTGGCCTTCGATGGCCTGGGCATTCACCTCTCTGTCATGGAGGTGCCCGGCCACACCCAAGACCACATCGCCTACTTTGGCAGCATGGGCGCCTCAGGCCCACTGCTCTTCTGCGGCGACACCCTGTTTGCCGGCGGCTGCGGGCGCCTGCTTGGCGGCACCGCGGCCCAACTGCACCAGTCGCTGCAGCGCCTCAAAGGCCTGCCCTCGGAGACGGCTGTGCATTGCGCCCACGAATACACCCTGAGCAACCTGCTCTTCTCCGCCCATGTGCATCCCGACCACGCAGCCATTCAGGCGCGCCTCTCGGAGGTGCGCGCACGACGCGAGCGGGGACAGTCCACCCTGCCCTCGCGCCTGGCCATCGAGCAGGAGACCAACCCCTTTCTCTGGGCGCCCGATGCATCGGCCTTTGCATCCCTTCGAGCAGCCAAGGATGTCTTTCGTGCGGCTTGACCGCCTGCTGGCTGGTGCGCTGCTGCTGGGCTCGCTGGCGGGCTGCGCCACGGTGCCCATGTCCGAAGGAGCCGCCCCCGTGGTCGACGCCACGGTGGGTGGCGGCGAGGCTGCCAGCACGGCCGCCGTAGCC
>CAZPRT010000049.1:0-9246 GCA_964589205.1 uncultured Bordetella sp.
TCGTCCTGCGCATCCACACCGATTCGGTGCTTGACCGTGACTGGAACCGTGACGGCCTCACGCATCGCCGACACACAGTCGGCCACCAACTGTGGCTCTCGCATCAGGCAGGCCCCAAAGGCCCCACGCTGAACTCGCTCACTCGGGCAGCCACAGTTCAAATTGATCTCGTCATACCCCCAGTCCTGTCCGATGCGAGCCGCCTGGGCCAGATCGCTCGGCTCGCTGCCACCGAGCTGCAAGGCCACGGGATGCTCCGGGCCATTGAAGTCCAACAGCCTGGGCCGATCCCCATGCAGGATGGCACCGGTGGTGATCATCTCGGTGTAGAGCAGGGCCTGCGGCGCCAGAAGCCGATGAAAGAATCGGCAGTGACGGTCTGTCCAGTCCATCATGGGTGCGACCGACAGTCGACGCGCCTGTGCGAGTGGATCAGCGGAGCTGGGCGTCGTCATGGTGCGAGTTTAAGATAGACCCTGTTGTTTTGTGCCTGGCCTCCGTAGCTCAGTGGATAGAGCATCTCCCTCCTAAGGAGAGGGTCGCACGTTCGATTCGTGCCGGAGGCGCCAGCCCCAATCCGAGACATGTCCAAACCAGTCCATGAGTCACACTCCGAACCCATGCAAGGCATCAAAACATTCAGCCTGATGTTGGCCAGCCTGGCAGCCTGCTCCACCGCTGCAGCCCAGCGCATTCCGGACACATCGCCCATGGGCACCATCGACATGGCCACCTGCGCGGCCGCCGCCAAGGGCGCCAACCAGGACTACAACACATGGGCCAAGGCACTCGAGGGTCGGTATCGCTGGTACTACCCCGAGATGACCAAGATTGAGCTCAAGGAGTACGTGGAGAACGTGGTCTTTGTTCGAGGCAAGAAGCTCAGCAATCGGGGCATCATCAAGAGAGAGTTCGTTCAGAACTACTACGACCAGCACTGTGCGGCCTACAAGCCGAGCCCACGGCCGCCGCGGCAGTGATGCTTGGACCCCTGCGGTGAGACATTCAAAAAAAACGGCGGGGAAGAATCTCTCCCCGCCGCAACCACAAGCTGATCAAGATTGATCAGCCATCCCCCACTAAGCGAGACCGTAAAATGAAAGCGGGGAGGCGAACATTTGTATTAACCCTAATGGTTGTAACCCTAGGCTGACATGCAGGCACCCACTCTCAATCTCGCGGCGTACCAGTTCCACCCCATCGAAGACCCTGCCAGCCACTTGGATGCGCTCAAGATGCGGGGTGAACAGCTTGGCATTCGCGGCACGATTCTCCTGAGCCCCGAAGGGCTCAACGGCTTTTGGGCCGGGCCTGAAGCAGCTGCCCAAGCATTTCTCAATCTGCTTCGCGGACTCCCCGGCTTTGAGGGCCTCGAGGCCAAGGCCAGCTGGTCAGATGATCAGCCGTTCAAGCGTTTCAAGGTCAAGGTGAAGGCAGAGATCATTCGAATGAACCATCCCACCATTGCGCCCTCGGGCGGCCGAGCACCCGCGATCTCAGCAACGACCCTGGCCCGTTGGCTCGACCAAGGCCACGATGATGACGGACAGCCTGTTCTCATGCTCGACACCCGCAATGGATTCGAAGTTGACCACGGTCGGTTCGAGGGGGCCATCGACTGGCGGCTTGAGAAGTTCACGCAATTCCCTGCGGCGGTCTCGGCCCACCAAGACAGCCTTCGCGATGCCACGGTGGTGAGCTATTGCACAGGTGGCATCCGTTGCGAGAAGGCAGCGCTCTTCATGCAATCGCTGGGCCTCTCGAACGTCGTTCAGTTGGACGGCGGCATTCTGAAGTATTTCGAGGAGACCGACGGCCGCCACTGGGTGGGCGACTGCTTCGTCTTTGATGAGCGTGTGGCACTGAGCCCAAGCCTCAAGCCTAGCCTGGAAAAATCCCCATCGACAGGTATCGATCACCCCGATCACACACAATGAAGACCACGGTGGCCTGCTCCAGTTGAGCCGCCACCCTGAGTGCGATCAGGGCAGCACCGGCTGCAGAGGGGCCACAGAAAAGACCTTCCACGGTGGCCAGTCGCCGCGCCATGTCCTCGGCATCGGCCTGGGTGACCTCTTCAATCTGGTCAATGAAGGCCTTCTCACGAATGGGCGGCACATAGGCTGGCGCCCACTTGCGAATGCCAGGAATCGATGATCCGTCTGCCGGCTGAGCACCGATGATCTGAATGCCGGCGTTGCGCTCCTTCAGGTATCGGGAGACGCCGGTGATCGTGCCGGTGGTGCCCATGGCAGAGACAAAGTGGGTCACGCGTCCGGCCGTGTCCCGCCAAATTTCAGGACCCGTGGTTTCGTAATGGGCCAGCCAGTTGTCGTCGTTGGCAAACTGATTGAGCACCTTGCCCTGCCCCTGCGCCTCCATCTCCAGCGCCAGGTCGCGTGCGCCCTCCATGCCCTGCTGCTGGGTGACCAGAATGAGCTCGGCGCCATAGGCCCTCATGGACTGTCGCCGCTCCAGAGAGAGGTTGTCCGGCATGATCAGCACCATGCGGTAGCCTCGAATCGCAGCGGCCATGGCCAGGGCAATGCCGGTGTTGCCGCTGGTGGCCTCGATCAGGGTGTCGCCCGGTGAAATCTCGCCGCGCGCCTCGGCCCGCATGATCATGGACATGGCTGGCCGATCCTTCACCGAGCCCGCGGGATTGTTGCCCTCTAACTTGCCCAGAATGAGATTGCCCCGGGCGGCCTGCTCCGGGCCCGCGATGCGGGCGAGACTGACCAAGGGGGTCTGGCCAATCACCGAGGCCATGGTCTGTATCGACATGGTCATGCAGCCCGCCTGCTGCGCGCAGTACTGGATGCCTTCGAGGGCTGGGCAAGCTTGCTGCAGCCGGGAAGGTCCACCGTCATGACGATGTCACGCAGGCATTCCACGGCCGCGAGCCGCCCAAAACTCTTGCGCCAGACCAAGGACACACGCCGGGTGGGGATGGGATCGGCGAAGGGCAGCATGGTGAGCAAGGGGTCGGCCGGGGCCGAGAGCACGGCCATCTTCGGAAGTACGGTGATGCCGAGCCCGGACGCCACCATATGACGAATGGTCTCCAGGGAGCTCCCTTCGAAGGTCTTCTGAATGCCGGCTGAACTCTGCGAGAGCCTTGCAGCCTCGGGGCAGACCTCCAGGACCTGATCTCGAAAGCAATGGCCCACACCCAAGAGCAGCATGGTCTCGGCCTTGAGTTCATCGGGTGGCACCTTGCCCCGTGCCTCCCAGCCATGGCCTTTGGGCACGGCGACCAGGAACTCCTCATCGTAGAGCGGCAGGATGTCCAAGCCACTGGCATCAAATGGCTCCGCCAGAATGGCCACATCCACCTCGCCTGTTCGCAGCTGCTCCAGGAGCTTGAGTGTGTAGTTCTCCGAGAGAATGAGGGGCATCTCTGGATGCTTGCGGATGAGCTGCTTGATGATTCTGGGCAGCAGGTAAGGCCCGATGGTGTAGATCACGCCAACCTTGAGCGGGCCCATGAGGGGATCACGGCCCTGGGCTGCAAGCTGGCTGAGCATGGACACCTCATCGAGCACCCGCTGGGCCTGTGCAACCAGTCGCTCGCCAATGGGCGTGAGGCTCACCTCGGAACCACCGCGCTCAAAGATCTGCGCGCCCAGTTCACCCTCGAGCTTTTTCACACTGACCGACAAGGTGGGCTGACTCACAAAGCAGGCCTCGGCCGCGCGCCCAAAGTGACGCTCCCGAGCCACTGCCACGATGTATCGAAGTTCCGTCAAGGTCATGCCAATACCTTCATTACAAACTGGTTAGGTAATGCTCTGCGCGGTAGGCCCAGCGGTCGAGCAGGCCCGCAATCGCGGTGGGGTTGGAAGCCCCCCGGGCCTGATAGGACCGGCCCCAGTCGACCGCAAATTCCACCAGCCGCTGGTCTCTGGTCAGGTCGCTCAGCCGCAGGCTGGGTTCGCCAGATTGTCGCACGCCCAACAGTTCGCCTGGCCCTCGCAGGGCCAGGTCACGATTGGCCAACTCAAAGCCATCATCGGTCTCGTAGAGGGCCCGCAGCCTTGCGCGGGCCAAGTCTGAAAGTGGCTCCTCAAAGAGCAGAATGCAGGTGCTCTGGCCCTGGCCTCGGCCCACGCGGCCACGCAATTGATGCAGCTGCGCCAGGCCAAATCGCTCGGCATGGTCGATCACCATCAGACGGGCCTGCGGAACATCCACACCAACCTCGATCACCGTGGTGGCCAACAAGACTGCAGCCTCTCCCGATGCGAACCGGGCCATCTCCGCAGCCTTCTGGGCCGGGGGCAATCGGCCATGGACCACCGCAAGTCGATCGCCAAGCAGGGGTCGCAGCCAGGCCTCTGTCTGCGTGAGTGCGACCAGGGCACGCTCAGCATCGGTCTGCTCATCAATGATGGGACAGACCCAATAAGCCTGACCCTCGGTCTCAATGAAGCTCAGCAGCCGCTCCACCAATTCCTCTCGCCGCGACTGGGACAACAGCCGTGTGCGGATCGGCTGTCGACCTGGCGGCCGGGCATCAATGACCGACACGTCGAGGTCCGCCAGAAAGGTCATGGCCAGGCTTCTGGGAATCGGGGTGGCCGTCATGCCCAGCACATGGGGGCTGCCGTCCCGCAGGGCCAGCCGCTGGGCCACCCCGAAGCGATGCTGCTCATCCACGATGGAGAGCCCCAATCGATGAAAGACCACATCCTTCTGAATCAATGCGTGGGTGCCCACCACCACTTGGGCTGCTCCCGAGGCAATGGCCGCGAGTCGGCCACGCCGATCAGCCGCCGACAGGCCGCCCTTGAGAAAGACCACCGCCACACCCAGGGGCTCAAACCATTCATGCATTTTCGAGAACAGCTGCGCCGCCAGAATTTCAGTGGGGGCCATGACGGCCACCTGATGGTCTGCACCCACGGCCTGGGCTGCAGCCAAAGCAGCCACCACGGTCTTGCCGCTGCCCACATCCCCCTGAATGAGGCGATGGGCTGGCCGTGCCTGCAGGAGATCGTCCTGAACACCCCGCCAGGCCGACAGCTGGGCTGCCGTGAGCGCGAAGGGCAGGCGAGCCGTCAGTCGCTCGACCAGGCCTGCTCGATCGATCAGCACAGGGGCCTGCTTCGTGGCACGACGACTGCGAGCATGCTGGAGCGCCACCTGCTGGGCCAGGAGCTCATCGAGCCTCAGTCGATCCCACTCCCCGCCCTCGGCCCTCAGGATGGCCTCTCGGGTGGATCTCTGCGCATCGCCCGCAGGGAGTCGGTGCAGCCGCTCGATGGCCTGGGGCAAAGGCGTGAGCCCCAACTCCCCCAGTGTCTGCGGCGAGAGCCATTCCTCGGGCAAGTCGGTCTGCAGCGCACGGGCCACATGGCGCCGGATCACCACCTGGGCGAGGCCCTGCGTGGTCGGGTAGACCGGCAGCAGGGGCTGCGACTCGAGGGCCTCCGCCGAGAGCCAGCCCGACCGTACCTTGGGATGAATGAATTCCAATCCCGCGAGCGATCGGCGCGCCTCCCCCAGCACACGGATCTCTCGCCCCGGCGTGAAGGACTGCAGCATGCTTTGATTGAAATAGATGAACCGAAGGCTGGCCTCTGCAGTGTCGTCTTCCACGCTCACCATCAGGGTTCTGCGAGGCTTGAAGACCACCTTGGCGAGCACCACCCTCACCTGCACCTGCACCGACTGCCCCGCGGCCACCCGGGCCAGCGGCCACACCTGAGACTCGTCCTCGTAGCGGAGCGGCAGGTGAAGCAGCAGGTCGATGGGGCGCATGAGCCCCAGCTTGCGCAGGCCTTCCGGCCAAGGGGCTCGGCTCGTGGCCATGGGCTGTTTAGTCTGGCAGGACCAGCACCGCCTCGGCCTCGAAGGCAGCACCCCGGGGCAGACTTGCCACCCCGACCGCAGCACGTGCGGGGTACGGTGGCGTGAAATAGGTGGCCATGATCTCGTTGACCTTGGCAAAGTGCGACAGGTCGGTGAGGTAGAGATTCACCTTGACGGCATGCTGAAGGGAACCGCCCGCCGCCTCGGCCACTGCAGCCAAATTCTGAAAGGCCTGGTGAATCTGTTGGGCAACACCCTCGGGGGTGTCATCGCCCACCAAGGTCATGGTCTGTGGATCCAGCGCAATCTGCCCAGAGAGCCAGACCGTCTGGCCCACTCGAACCGCCTGGGAATACGTGCCAATGGCCGAAGGTGCGCCCGCCGTGGAGACAATCTCGCGAGTTGACATGGTTTTGATGTTCAAAAATGAAGGAGGCCTTCATCATAACGGCACCCCTTCATTGGCCTGCTCCATGAAAAGACGATCCCTTCTTCAACTTGGTGGCGCTGCGGCGGTGTCCTGCCTGCTGCCCTCTGACCCACTGCGGGCGCAGCAAGGTGCATCCGGCACGCCCTCGAGCGCAGTGACGGCCGTTGGCCTCTCAGCCCAGCCCACGCAATTGCAGATTGGCCCTGCCTCGGTGGGGCCCACGGCGGTCTGGGCCTTCAACGGCCAACTGCCCGGCCCCGAGATCCGGGTTCAACAAGGCAGCGAGTTGCGGGTGGCCTTTGCAAACCGGCTGCCGGAGCCCAGCACCATTCATTGGCACGGCATCCGCCTGCCCAACGCCATGGATGGCGTGCCCGGCCTCACGCAGCCTGCCGTCGAGTCGGGCTCAGACTTCCAGTACGCATTCCGATGTCCCGACGCGGGCACATTCTGGTACCACCCTCACTACAACAGCAGCGAACAATTGGGGCGCGGCCTGGTTGGCGCACTCGTGGTGGAAGAGGCCCAGCCCATCGATGTCGACCAGGACCTCACCTGGGTGCTCTCAGATTTACGTGTGGATGCCGCCGGCCAGATCACCAACGACTTTCAAAGCCGGCACGATGCAGCCCACGCGGGCCGCATCGGAAATGTGGTGCTCATCAACGGCAGCATCGAGAGCGACTTTCTCTTTCCATCGCCACAGCGCATCCGGCTTCGCCTCATCGCCGCAAGCAATGCCCGCATTTTTGGGCTGCGCTTTAAAGGGGCGAGGCCTTGGCTGGTGGCCATCGATGGGCATCCAACGCCTGTGAGCCTGCTCGAGAAAGACCTGGTACTCGCCCCAGGCCAGCGGGCCGACCTCATCCTCGACATTCCTGGCAAAGGAGGGCTTCGCATTGAAGACCACTTCTATGGCCGACAGGCCTACAAGCTGGCCAGCATCCAGGTGGCCGACCCCTCGGCACCTGCAAAGCCACGAGGGGCCCCGCAGGCCCTTGCAGCCAATCCGGTGGCGCCTCCAGTCCTTGGCCGCTCCATGCGCACGGTGACCATGCCGATTGAAGGCGGTGCGAGAAGCCCCGTGGCCAGGCCCAATGCCATCTGGCGCCTCAATGGTCAGAGCTTAAAAGAGCATGACCACCAGCATGGGCATGGCCATCATGAATCCCTCTTCGTCATCGAGCGTGGAGAGACCATCCGCATCAACCTGGACAACCAGACCGCCTGGCTACACCCCATGCACTTTCACGGAGTCGTCTTCCAAGAGATGGACGAGCAGGCCAAGGCATTGCGAGGACCACTGCGCGACACCTTGCTGCTGCGACCCGGAGAGAAGACGTCGATCGCCCTTCGTGGTGATGAGCCCGGCCGTTGGATGATTCACTGCCACGTGCTCGAGCATCAAAACTCAGGCCTCATGGGTGTCTTCGAGGTCAAGGCCTGACAAGGGAACCTCGAGGGCATACAGGCCGGACGGGCTGGCTGCCGCAGCCGGCTAAAAGAGCTCACCAGAAGCCGAGCTTCTGGGCCTGGTCGAGTGCCTTCATTTTGTCGTGATCAGTAGAATCGCGAGGAACATCAACCCATTCGGACTGCTTGGGGTCTTCCAGTACCACCTCACCCCCACCCATCGGGTCTGAGCAAGCCTTTCTGCCCATCGTCCTTCGCTGAAGACGCTGGGGGTTGTACTGACACCGGACGCGCATGGATTGGTAGACGCGTCCATGACTTGTGGTGCGCGGTTCCTGAAAGTCTCGCAGCTCCTCAAGCTCCAGAACCCCGACATCAACCTCTTGGATCGACTCGAAATCCAGGTACTCGGTCATGTCGTCATCTTCATGCACTTTGAACAGCATGGGGCCCTCCGACCGCTCAACAGCCGGCACCGTGCCGGCGACAGGCTCGAGTGTAGCGCCCGTGGCAGGCCATGCGCCATCGTGGCGCCATGACAGGTAGAGTTGTTGGATGGATTCCCTCACACAGGCGACATTGGGCGCTGCCGTTGGCATGGCCGTGCTGCGCAACAGAACGCCGGCCTGGAAGGCGGCCCTTTGGGGGGCCGCCGTCGGCACCCTGCCAGACCTCGATGTGGTGCTCGACTTTGGCGACCCCATTCGCAACATGACCGAGCATCGGGCTCAGACCCATGCCTTTTTCTTTCAGGCCCTGGCCGCTCCCCTGCTGACGCTCATCGCAGCGCGGCCCGCCTGGATGGGAGGCCGCCGCACCGGCTGGCAGTCCATCAAGCCCCTGCGGCACGCAGGCTACCCGCAATGGCTCCTCGCCACCGTGTTCATTCTCTTCACCCATGCCGTGCTCGATGGCCTCACCGTCTACGGCACGCAACTATGGCTGCCGTTCTATACAGAGGCAGTTGGCCTGGGCAGCATCTTCATCATCGACCCGCTCTATACGTTGCCGCTGCTGCTCGGCGTGGTTTTGGGATTGTTTCGGGAGAATGCCCTCGGCACCCGATGGCTGCGGATCGGCCTTGGGCTGAGCAGCCTTTACTTGTTGTGGTCAGTGGTTGCGCAGCAGTGGGTGATTCAGCAGGCACGCGCACAACTGCCCGAGCCCAATGCGAAGCTCTTGGTGACCGCAGCCCCCTTCAACACCGTGCTGTGGCGACTGGTGGCTGTAACCGACCACCAGCGTTACGAGGGCTGGCATTCCTTGCTCGACAAGACAGACACCATTCGTTGGCAGGCCTTCCCACGCGATCCGGTTTTGTATCGCTCCTACATTCGAGAGCTGCCCGTTGCGCGACTGGCCCGATTCAGTGATGGCTTCTTTGATCTTGAGATGGATGGAGATGCCCTGCTCATCAAAGACCTCCGGATGGGCCAAGAGCCGAACTATGTTTTCCAGTTTCGTGTGGGCACGCTCTCGGAGGACGGCGACCTCACCGTCGACGTGACACGTGTAACCGGAACCCGACTGCCCATCCGTGAGGGGCTCCCCTGGCTCTGGGAACGAATGCTGGGAAGAACCACGGACAC
>CAZPRT010000050.1:0-2209 GCA_964589205.1 uncultured Bordetella sp.
GCACGCCACAGGCCGGCCTCCCACAGGCTTCTGCTGCCCCAGGCGTGGCCTGCGTCGGCCAGGTCTGCCGTGCAAGCCCAGGTGGCATGTCGTTCGTGTGTGATGCGATGGCGCCATTGCCTGGGTTCGCCCAGGCCCATTGGTTCAAGCCATCGCGTGGCAGCCTCCCAGAGTGACACGCTCGCGGCATCCCAGCCCTGTGTGGCTGAAACCGCACTGGCCACCAGCCCAACGATCTGACCCCATGCACCCGCAGGCCGCGCGAGACCCATGATGGTCGCACCTTGCGGCGTCTCCATGGCGAGCAGTCGATGGCTGGGCAGCCAACCCTGTGCAGGGCGCTCGGGCAGCGCGAGCCAGAGGGTGGCAATGCCGCGTGTCTCCACAGGCCGCCAGCGTTTCGATTCATCGGTCTCTGGCAGTGCACTGGCCTGCCAAAGCCGATCGGTCTCACGGGTGGGCAGGCAGACCACCACATGGTCGAAGGCCCCATGCGGGCTGTTGGCATCTGCCTCCACATGCCACCGTCCCTCGTCTCCTTGGCGCAGGCGCCTTGCGCGGCAGCCGACTTGAATATGCACCCCGTGTGCGACAAGCTGCCTGGCAAGTGGGTGGATGGCCGCGTTGGAGAGGTTGTCGGGTGGGTGCATGGCGTCCGTGGCCCGAGCCCCGCCCGCCATCGTGTCGTGGAGCACGCGCAAGAACACGGCTGCACTGGCCTCGGTCCAGTCGGTGTTGAGGGCACCCTCAATGAAGGGGCGACAGAACTGCTGGTCGACACCATGGAGCGGCCCGCAGCCGATCAGCCAATCTCGGGCAGTGCCGGTGGCCTGCCAGTTGGAATGATGGGCCGACCAAAGCAGACGCATGAGCCCCAGCCTCCCCGGCCATGGCCATGCATGGCATCCCTTGGGGGTGGGCGCGAGGCCAGCTGCAAGGAGTCGCATGGGCCAGCCCGCGCTTGGAATCTGAAAGCCACGGGCGGGGCCAAGCAACGGCCGGTGGACCCATTCCAGCCCTGTGGAGAGCCAGTCTCCGGTGGGCACACCGGCCCAGTCGAGCAGGCTCCGCGTGGCGTCGTAAGCCCCCAGCATGAGGTGTTGGCCGTTGTCGATGGGAAGGCCATCCCAGGAGAGACCACGGGCGCGACCACCGAGCTGCGGTGCGGCCTCGAGCAGGCTGATCTGAAGACCCTTCTGAAGGCCGTCTGGCTGGCCTTGGCAGAGTGCAGCCGCGGTGGAGAGGCCCGACCAGCCGCCGCCGATGATGGCCACGGATGTTGTCATCTGGCCATTCAGCGCGGCAGGCGGCCGAGTGCAGCGGTGGCTGCCACCCAGGCCTTGCGCGCGGGGCCCAGCGAAATGCGCTGGCCCATGACATCGAATTGGCTCTCTTCAATCGCCCGCAGAAGGTCGCGATAGACGGCCCCCATGACAAGGCCTGCACGCTGGCCGCGCCGCTCAGACGCTGGCAGGTGGGCCAGAGCGGTGTCATACCGTGCATGGGCCCGCTGGGCCAACTCGCGCAGGGCTTCCCGCAGGCTGGGGGTGTCCTCCAGCTTCAGAATGCCTTGACGCGTCAGGCCGTGTTGATGCAGCAGGGATTCCGGCAGGTAGACCCGGCCGCGGCGCGCGTCCTCACCCACGTCTCGCAGAATGTTGGTGTACTGAAGGGCGAGGCCCAATTCGGTGGCATACAACAGGGTGTCGGCGCTGGGCCGATCGAAGATGCGGGCGGACAGGCGGCCCACGGCGCCAGCGACCTGATCGCAGTAGTCATCGAGCGCCGACCAGTCGACCAGGTGCATGGGGTGGAGGTCGCGCCGCACGCCCTCCAGAATGGCATCGAGGTCGGCGTCTGCGAGTTCGAAGCGCCCTCGAATGACTTGCAGTGCCTTGCCGACCGGGTGCGTGGGCGTGCCCGTTCGAACCCGCTCGAGCTCGGTGGCCCACCAGGCGAGCTTCATGCCCGCCACGGTGGGGTCCTCGACCTCATCGGCAATGTCATCCACCTCGCGGCAGTAGGCGTAGAGCACCTCCATGGCCGAGCGTTTGTCCTCGGGCAGCAGCTTGAAGGCCACGGTAAAGCTCGAGCCCGCGGAGGCGGCCTTCTGGGCGCAGTACTGTTCGGGCGTCATGCGGCGGTGCGCAGGTCTTGAAGGGCACCAGTCACCAGGCCTGGCAGCGCCCACCAGGTCAGGCGAATGGCG
>CAZPRT010000050.1:2219-9238 GCA_964589205.1 uncultured Bordetella sp.
CCTCCTTGGCCAGCATCTCCTGCTGGCGCCGGTGGCTGGCCAGGAGCTGCTCGCCCACCCAACAGCCCCCGCGCCGCGTGATGGCAATCTCCAGGGCGAGTCGAAGTGATGGCGACGGACCTGCCCGACGCAGCGCTGCAGCCAGGGGCTGCCCCGATGCCAGCATGGCCATGCCGCGGTCAATGAGCAGGCGGGTGAGTCGGGCCTGCTCATCCGTGGGCAGGGGTGCGACAAACGAACTTGGGTCTGACCACTTCCAGGTCGCGGGCCAGTCAGGGCAGGGCACGGTGGGTCGGCCTCGGGCCAAGTCCTCGTGGAGGTCCTGCCCAAAGTTGATCAACTGAAGGCCCGAGCAGATGTTGTCGCTGTGGGCCAGCAGGCGCGGATCCGCAATGCCCGCAAATTGCAGCAGCAGGCGGCCGATGGGGTTGGCCGATCGGCTGCAGTAGTCCAGCACCGCCGGCCAGTCGGGAAACGGTGCGAAGCCT
The DNA here is from genome assembly GCA_964589205.1 of uncultured Bordetella sp. Taxonomy (GTDB): domain Bacteria; phylum Pseudomonadota; class Gammaproteobacteria; order Burkholderiales; family Burkholderiaceae_A; genus Hahnella. The sequence goes on from CAZPRT010000050.1 coordinate 2,708, forward strand.
GCGTCCTGCCGAAATGCAGACAAGAGGTCGTGGGCAGGCTGTGGGTCGATGCCTTTGGCATCGAGGCGCAGGCGAAGCTGTTGACCGAGTGCTGCAAGCGGGCCATGGCCATGGCCCTCTAGGCCCTCGGCGAGCTCAGAAAGCCCCTTCAGCCGGTCTGCCATCGTGCCGCCTGCGATGGGCTCGTCAGCCAGATCATCTCCGGCGCGCGCAAATCGGTAAAGGGCGAGGACATCGGGCCGCAAGGGCTTCGGCAGCAGCCAAGAGGCCACCGGGAAGTTCTCATAGTGATCGCCACCATGCACGGCGCGGCCGAGTCGTTCGGAATCCATGCGGAATTCTAGTCGGTGGGCATTCGATACAATGCGGGAGCACGGCTTTCGGGGCCGATCCCTCGCGAAGGTGGCGAAATTGGTAGACGCACCAGGTTTAGGTCCTGACGCCGAAAGGTGTGCGGGTTCGAGTCCCGCCCTTCGCACCAACCGATCAACACATTGAGTAGACGATGACAGCAGAAACCACCACCAGCCCGTCCAGCCTTGAGCGCAAATTCCCCCTCACCATCCAGATGTCGGAGGTGGAGGCCCAGGCCCAGAAGCGGCTCGCAAAAATGGGCAAGACCATGAAAATGCCAGGCTTTCGGCCCGGCAAGGTGCCCATGAAGGTGGTGGCCCAGGCGTATGGGGCCCAGGCCCAGTCCGAGGCCATTGGCGACGTCGTGAGCCGCGCATACAGCGAGGCCGTTGTGGCCCAAAAGCTCAAGCCTGCGGGGCCCCCGAACATTCAGCCCCTCGATTCCGCGCCGCCAGCGGCGGATGCACCGGCCCCCGCGGAGATGCGCTTTGAGGCGGTGGTCGAGGTCTACCCAGAGATTGCACTGCCATCGCGTGAAGCGCTCTCGGTTCAGAAGTGGGCTGCCGAGCCCACCGAGGCCGATGTCGATCGCACCCTCGAGACCCTGCGCAAGCAGAAGGTCAGCCACGAGCATGTAGACCGGGCCGCCCAGGCCGACGATCGGGTCCGGCTCGACTTTGAAGGCAGCATCGACAATGTCCCCTTCGATGGTGGTCGTGCCACCGACTTCCAGTTCGTGGTGGGCGCAGGCCAGATGCTGCCGGAGTTCGATGCCGCGGTCGTGGGCATGAAGGCCGGGGAGACCAAGACATTTCCGCTCACGTTCCCCGCCGACTATCGGGCCGAGAACCTGGCCGGCAAGCAGAGCCAGTTCACCGTCACCGTGCACGAGGTGCTCGGCCCGGTGCTGCCCGCATTGGACGATGCACTGGCCGTTGCCTTTGGCATCCAGGAGGGTGGCCTCGCCAGGCTGCGTGAGGATGTGAAGAAAAACCTGGCGCGAGAGGTGCAGGGCCGCTGCAAGACCAAGACCAAGCAGTCGGTCATGGATGCCCTACTGGCTGCCTCCAGCTTTGAGGTGCCCAAGGCCTTGGTCGATGGTGAGAGCGAGCGCATGGCCAATCAGATGCGCCAGCAGATGGCCTCCCAGGGCATGAACGTCAAGGATGCGCCGTTTCCCTTGGAGCTCTTCAAGGAAGGCGCCACCCGCCGCGTGCGCCTGGGCCTGCTTGTGGGCGAACTGGTCCGTGCCCATCAGCTTCAGGCCAACGAGGTGCAGCTGCGGGTCATGCTGGGTGAGATGGCCGAGTCCTATGAGCAGCCCGAGGAGTTCATTCGCTGGACACTCGGCCATGCCGAGCGTCGGGCGGAGGTCGAGGCCATCGTGACCGAGGACAACGTGGTGGACTGGGTGCTGTCGGCTGCCAAGGTGGAAGACAAGCAGGTTGGTGTGGAAGAACTCATGAAAGAAGCGTCATGAACATCGATTCGGGAAGTCATCAGGACATCCGCGGCCTGGGCCTGGTGCCCATGGTCATTGAGCAGTCAGGCCGCGGCGAGCGGGCTTACGACATCTACTCACGCCTGCTGCGTGAGCGTGTGATCTTCATGGTGGGGCCCGTCAATGACGCCACCGCCAACCTGGTGGTGGCCCAGTTGCTTTTCCTCGAGTCGGAGAACCCCGACAAGGACATCAGCCTCTATATCAATTCGCCCGGTGGCTCTGTCTCTGCGGGCCTGGCCATCTACGACACCATGCAGTTCATCAAGCCTGATGTCAGCACGCTGTGCATCGGCATGGCCGCGAGCATGGGTGCCTTTCTTCTGGCTGCGGGGGAGAAGGGCAAGCGTTATGCCCTTCCCAACAGTCGGGTCATGATTCACCAGCCCCTGGGTGGTGTTCAGGGCCAGGCCTCGGACATCGAGATCCACGCCCGCGAGATCCTCTCGCTGCGCGACAAGCTCAACACCATTTTGTCCGAGCGAACCGGCCAGCCCCTGGAAACCATTGCCCGTGACACCGACCGGGACAACTTCATGGGCGCGGAGGATGCGCTACAGTACGGCATTGTCGATCGTGTCCTCAGCCGGAGAGATTAATGGCAGATAAAAAAGGGTCGGGAGAGAAACTTCTCTACTGTTCCTTCTGCGGCAAAAGCCAGCATGAAGTGAAAAAGCTGATTGCTGGGCCGTCGGTCTTTATCTGCGATGAATGCATCGAACTCTGTAACGACATCATCCGTGATGAGCAGTCAAACCTGCCGGCCACGGAGGCCTCCCAGGAGGCCCTGCCCACCCCGCAGGAAATTGCCAACATCCTAGACGCCTATGTGGTTGGTCAAGACCGTGCCAAACGCGGGCTCTCGGTGGCGGTCTACAACCATTACAAGCGTCTTCGCCAGAAGGGCAAAGAGGGCGAGGTCGAGCTCTCCAAGAGCAACATCCTGCTCATCGGGCCCACGGGCTCGGGAAAGACCCTTCTCGCCCAGACCTTGGCGCGCCTGCTGAATGTGCCTTTCGTCATCGCGGATGCCACCACCCTCACCGAGGCTGGCTATGTTGGTGAGGATGTTGAGAACATCATTCAGAAGCTGCTCCAGAACTGCAACTACGAGGTCGACAAGGCCCAGCACGGCATTGTCTACATCGATGAGATCGACAAGATCTCTCGCAAGTCCGACAACCCGTCCATCACCCGTGATGTGTCGGGCGAGGGCGTCCAGCAGGCACTGCTCAAGCTCATCGAGGGCACGGTGGCCTCGGTGCCGCCCCAGGGTGGCCGCAAGCACCCCAACCAAGATTTCGTTCAGATCGACACCACCAATATCTTGTTCATTTGCGGCGGCGCCTTCGACGGCCTGGAGAAGGTCATCCGTGACCGCACCGAGAAAACCTCCATCGGCTTCGGTGCCGAGGTCCGCTCGGCTTCCGACCGCAAGCTCAGCGAAGTCTTCCAGGATGTCGAACCGGAAGACCTCATCAAGTTTGGCCTCATTCCAGAACTGGTGGGCCGCCTTCCTGTGGTCGCCACCCTCGATGAACTCGATGAGCCTGCGCTGGTCGAGATTCTCACCGGCCCGAAGAATGCGCTGGTCAAGCAGTACCAGGCCTTGTTCGAGATGGAGGGGGTCGAACTCGAGGTCCGTCCCGCCGCCCTCTCGGCCATTGCCAAAAAGGCCATCAAGCGCAAGACGGGTGCCCGTGGCCTTCGGTCTATCTTGGAACAGGTCTTGCTCGACACCATGTATGAGCTTCCAAGCCAGAAACGGGTGGCAAAGGTTGTCCTCGAAGAGAATGCCGTCACGGGTGAGGCACCCCCGTTGCTGCTCTACGGAGACAACCAAAAAGTGGCCTCTGCCCGAAAGCGCGGCAGCTAGGCCCTTGTTTTCTCAAGTCTTCGCCCCCATCTGTCGACCATTGGGGAGTGTCCCCGCCGAACTCTTCGCCGTTTCCTGAAAGGCTGTCATGTCCAAGACTGAGTTGTTGCCATCGGAGCCCGTCGTGCTGCCCCTGTTGCCGCTGCGAGATGTCGTGGTCTTCCCGCACATGGTGATCCCCCTGTTTGTGGGACGCCCAAAGTCCATCAAGGCGATGGAGCGGGCCATGGAGTCCGGCAGTCATGTGCTGCTGGCGGCCCAGCGCAGCCCCACCCAGGACGACCCCGGCCTTGAGGACATCTATCCAATTGGCTGCCTGGCCACCATTCTTCAGATGCTCAAGCTGCCCGATGGCACCGTGAAGGTGCTTGTGGAGGGTGCTCAGCGGGCTCGCCTCACAGACCTCCAAGACAGTGGCGACCATCTCGTGGGCGGCTGCGTGCCCATCGCCCCTGATGAAGACGAGGGGCCAGAGCTCGAGGCGCTGCGCCGCACCCTGCTCGGCCAGTTCGATCAGTTCGTGAAGTTGAACAAGAAAATTCCCGCCGAAATCCTCAACAGCCTGGTGAGCCTGGAGGATGCCGGCCGCCTGGCCGACACCATCGCCGCCCACCTGCCCATGAAGCTTGAACAGAAGCAGGCCATCCTCGAGGTGCTGCCGGTGGCCGAACGGCTCGAGAAGTTGCTCGCCCAGATCGAGACCGAGCTCGACATCCTGCAGGTTGAAAAGCGCATCCGCGGCCGCGTCAAGCGGCAGATGGAGAAGAGCCAGCGCGAGTATTACCTCAACGAGCAGGTCAAGGCCATTCAGAAGGAGCTGGGCGAGGGCGAGGACAACGAGCTCGATGAGCTCGACAAGAAAATCAAGGCTGCCCGCATGCCGACAGAGGCCCGTGACAAGGCCCAGGCCGAACTCAAGAAGCTACGGATGATGTCACCCATGTCGGCCGAGGCCACAGTGGTTCGCAACTACATCGATGCCCTGGTGGGCCTGCCTTGGAAGAAAAAGAGCAAGGTCAACACCAACCTTGAGACGGCCGAGACCGTCCTCGACTCCGAGCACCACGGCCTCGAGAAGGTCAAGGAGCGCATCCTGGAGGCCCTGGCGGTTCAGCAGCGGGTCGACAAGGTGAAGGCGCCCATCCTTTGCCTGGTGGGCCCCCCTGGCGTGGGGAAGACCTCCCTGGGGCAGTCGATTGCCCGCGCCACGAATCGCAAGTTCGTTCGCATGGCCTTGGGTGGCGTGCGCGATGAGTCCGAGATTCGTGGCCACCGTCGAACCTACATCGGCTCGATGCCCGGAAAGATTCTCACCAGCCTCACCAAGACGGGGGTGCGCAATCCGCTCTTTCTGCTCGATGAGGTTGACAAGATGGGCATGGACTTCCGGGGCGACCCCGCCAGTGCCCTGCTCGAGGTGCTCGACCCGGAGCAGAACAACACTTTTGTGGACCACTACGTGGAGGTGGAGTACGACCTCTCCGATGTCATGTTCGTCGCCACGGCCAACTCACTGAACATTCCGCCGGCCCTGCTCGACCGCATGGAGGTCATTCGTCTTTCCGGCTACACGGAAGACGAAAAGGTCAGCATCGCCCAGCGGTATTTGCTGCCCAAGCAGATTAAGAACACGGGCTTGAAGGATGCCGAGATTTCGGTCTCCGAGGATGCCATTCGCGAAATGATCCGCTCCTACACCCGCGAGGCGGGCGTTCGCGGCCTGGAGCGCGACATCTCCAAGGTCTGCCGCAAGGTGGTGCGGCTCATTCTCACGGGCAAGGAGAAGGGTCCTGTTGCGATCACCGCGGCCAACATCGAAGACTTCCTGGGTGTGAAGCGATTCACGTTTGGCATCGCGGAGAGGGAAGACCAGGTCGGCGAGGTCACCGGTCTGGCCTGGACCGAGGTCGGTGGCGAGCTGCTGATGATCGAGGCGGCCGTGATGCCTGGCAAGGGCCAGATCACTCGCACCGGCTCCCTGGGCGATGTCATGAAGGAGTCGGTTGAGGCGGCCCGTTCGGTGGTGCGCAGTCGCGCCCGGCGCCTGGGCATTGCTGATGATGTCTTCGAGAAGAAGGATCTGCACATCCACGCACCCGAGGGCGCCACGCCCAAGGACGGCCCGAGCGCCGGCATCGCCATGACCACGGCCATGGTCTCGGCGCTGACAGGCATTCCGGTGAAGGCCCATGTCGCCATGACGGGTGAGATCACGCTGCGCGGTGAGGTTCTGCAGATCGGTGGCCTCAAGGAGAAGCTGCTCGCGGCCCACCGTGGCGGGATCAAGACGGTGCTCATTCCCGAGCAGAACGTGCGCGATCTGGCCGAGATTCCCGACAACGTGAAGAACGCGCTGGAGATTGTTCCGGTACGCTGGATCGATGCCGTGCTCGACCTCGCCCTGGCCTCGACGCCCGTGCCGCTTCCCGATGTTCCGCCCGCTGCTGCTGAGCCGGTGGCGGCGCCGGCAGAGGGTTTACAGCCCGGAGCAGCCGAGACCTTAAAGCATTAGAATCCGTATCGTTGTTAAAGCAAACTCTCCGAGAGATAGGATCCATCACGTGAACAAGACCGACCTGATCGAACACATCGCCAAAAACGCCGACATCTCCAAGGCTGCCGCAGGCCGTGCCCTTGATGCGCTGCTCTCCGGGGTGAAAACCACCTTGAAGAAGGGCGGTTCGGTCACGTTGGTTGGCTTTGGGACCTTTGCAGTGGCCAAGCGCGCCGCCCGCACGGGTCGCAATCCTCGCACCGGCGACACCATCAAGATCAAGGCCGCAAAGCTGCCCAAGTTTCG
>CAZPRT010000051.1:0-8747 GCA_964589205.1 uncultured Bordetella sp.
CAGGGCTTCCATGTCCTTGAGGCGCTTGATCGAGGTCTTGACCGTTTTGAAGTTGGTGAGCATGCCACCGAGCCAGCGCTGGTCGACAAAGGGCATGCCGGCACGGGTGGCCTCTTCCTGAATGATCTCGCGTGAGGCCCGCTTCGTGCCCACGAACATGATCGTGCCGCGGCGCGAGGACAACTGCTTCACGAACTTGAGGGCATCGGCCATGTTGGCCACGGTGCTCTCGAGATTGATGATGTGGATCTTGTTGCGATGGCCAAAGATGTAAGGGGCCATGCGGGGGTTCCAGAACCGAGTCTGGTGGCCAAAATGGACACCAGCTTCCAACATTTCACGCATTGAAACAGACATAATCGCTCCAGCAAGGGTTAAGGGTTGACGGACTGGCTCGGTCTGGACACACAATGTTGTCAAGACACCCTTGCGCTCGTCCGCCTTGTGGCCCGGCAAAAGGCCACATGGATTAAGGAAAAACACGGTATTTTAACAAGTTATGGCTGTTTCTATCAAATCACCTCAAGACATCGAAGGCATGCGGCTTGCGGGGCGTCTGGCCTCGGAAGTCCTGGACTTCATCACGCCACATGTGCGGCCCGGCGTGACCACTGAAGAGCTCGACCGGCTCTGCCATGACCACATGGTGTCCGTTCAGGGCACCATTCCCGCGCCGCTCAATTACTGCCCCCCGGGCTACTCGCCCTACCCCAAGTCCATCTGCACCTCGGTGAACCATCAGGTCTGCCATGGGGTGCCCGGCCCCAAGGTGTTGAAGGCTGGCGATGTCGTCAACATTGACATCACGGTCATTAAAGACGGCTACCACGGCGACACCAGCCGAATGTTCTATGTGGGACAGCCCTCCGTGGCTGCCCGCCGCCTGAGCGAGGTGACCCATGCAGCCATGTGGATGGGCATTGAACAGGTCGCGCCCGGAAAGACGCTGGGTGACATCGGCCACGCCATCCAGCGCCATGCCGAGAGCCACGGCTTCTCGATCGTTCGCGAATTCTGTGGCCACGGCATTGGAAAGGTCTTCCATGAGGACCCCCAGGTCTTGCACTACGGCCGTCCCGGCACGGGGCTGCGCCTCTCGCCCGGCATGACATTCACCATCGAGCCCATGATCAATGCCGGACGGCCCGAGATTCGCGAACTCTCCGACGGCTGGACCATTGTCACCAAAGACCATAGCCTGTCGGCCCAGTGGGAACACACGGTGCTGGTCACGGCCGACGGCTTCGAGGTGCTGACACTCTCCGAGGGCAGCCCCGACTGGGGACGCGCCCATGGCCGCCAGACCACTGAGCCCATCAGCGGCTGAGGCCAACGCGCCCATCACGGCGGCCAGCGCCAAGGCCGCTGTCGCCGCTGCAAGGCAACGCAACGCAGAGGGCTGGGCCGCCAAGGGGCGGCCGATGGCACTCATGCGTCAGTTGTCCAGCGAGATCGACCACATCATCCTGGCGCTCTGGTCGGATGCTGGCATGCGGGGGGCAAGCCTTCTGGCCGTGGGCGGCTATGGCCGCGGCGAGCTCGCGCCCTTCTCCGACATCGACCTGCTCATCCTGCTCGACGACCACACCGATGCAGCCGCCATCGAGGGGCCACTCTCCACATTCCTCACCAGCCTGTGGGACAGCGGTCTGGATGCGGGGCACAGCCTGCGCAGCCTGGAGGACTGTGCCATTCAGGCCTCGCAAGACCTCACCGTGGCCACAGCCCTGCTGGAGTCGCGGCTGCTCAGCGGCCGTCCCGAGATGCTCGCGCGACTCCAGGACCAGTGGCGAGACGGCGTGGATCGGCATCGGTTCTCCGAGGGCAAGCTGCTGGAGATGCGCCAGCGGCACATTCGATTCCAAGACACCCCCTACGCCCTCGAGCCCAATGTCAAGGAGAGCCCTGGTGGACTCCGCGACCTGCAGGTGATCTCTTGGGTCGCCTCAGCCCATGGCCTCGGCCGGGGCTGGGGTGAGCTTGCACAGGCGGGCCTCATCACCGCCCATGAGGCCAGCCAACTTCAGCAACAGGAGCAGCTGCTGCTCACCGTGCGGGCTCAGCTCCACCTGGCAGCCGGCCGCCGAGAAGACCGGCTGGTCTTCGACCTACAAACCTTGGTGGCAGAGCGCATGGGCTTTGAGGCCGCTGCCGGCAAACGCAAGAGTGAGGCCCTGATGCAGCGGTATTACCGCGCAGCCAAGCTTGTGCGCCAGGTGACCTCCATGCTCCTGGCCAACCTGGAGCCTCACATGGTTCGGCCTGACTCGGGCCAGCTCGATGTGCCAGCCCAGCCACGGCCACTCGATGACGACTTTTTTGAGGTGCGCGGCCTCATCGACATCCACGACGAGGCCCTCTTCACGCGCCGGCCCACCGCAATCCTTGAGGCCTTCGTCTGGCTGTGTCGATCCTCGAGCCGCCGCGGCATGACAGCCCGAACCCTGCGTGCCCTCTGGAACGCGCGAGACCAGGTCAACCGAAGTTTCCGCGAGCAGCCCGCTCACCGAGCCTTGTTCTTAGAGATTCTCAAATCACCGCGGGGCATCGTGCATGCCTTGCGGACCATGAACGACCTCGGCATCCTTGGCCGCCTCCTGCCTGTCTTTCGGCGAATCGTGGGTCAGATGCAGCACGACCTCTTTCATGTCTACACCGTCGACCAGCACATCCTGCAGGTGATTCGAAACCTTCGTCGATTCACCATGCCCGAGCATGCCCATGAATTTCCATCGCTCACCGCACTGATGTCGGGCTTCCAAGACCCCTGGCGGCTCTACCTGGCGGCGCTCTTCCACGACATTGCCAAAGGCCGCGGCGGTGACCACTCCGAACTCGGCGAGGCGGAGGTGCGCCGATTCTGTCGGCAGTACGAGCTGGACCAGTCCACGGCCGACCTGCTCGCATTCCTGGTGCGACACCACCTCACGATGTCCTCGGTGGCCCAGAAGGAGGACCTCGCAGACCCTGAAGTGATCCAGCGCTTCGCCACCACCGTGGGCAGCGTCCATCGACTTCAGGCCCTGTATTTGCTCACAGTGGCGGACATCCGGGGCACCAGCCCAAAGGTCTGGAACAACTGGAAGGCCAAACTGCTCGACGACCTCTTCAAGCAGACCCAGGCCCTGCTGCTGCAGGCCGAACCGGGCGGGTCCGCTGCGGTGCTGCCCGAGGACCAGACCCAGGCCAAACGTTCACAGGCCGAGCGCATCCTCATGCTCCATGCCCAAGACCTCGACCTCACACGGCAGTTTTGGAATGGCCTGGACCTTCAATACTTCATGGCCCACTCGGCATCCGACATCGCCTGGCATGCACGAGCACTCGCGCGCCGAGCCCCACAGGAGCCGGCTGGATCGGTGGTCTCGGCCCGGCAGTCCGAGGACACCGATGCCATTCAGGTGCTGGTCTACCAGCGGGATGAGCCCGCCCTTTTTGCCCGCATCACCGAATACCTCGATCGGCAGGCACTCCCAATTCTCGATGCGCGCATCTACACCACCCGTGGCGGGCATGTCCTGGACTCATTCTTGATTGACAGCAGCGGACTGGATGGCAACGAGCGAGCCATGCTGAGCCTGATCGAGGCCGGCCTCTCAGAACATCTCAACCGCCGTGCCCCACTCGGGCCACCCTCCGAGGGCCGACGGTCTCGACTCTCCAAGCACTTCCCGGTGCACACCCAGGTTTCCATCTCGGGAGACGACGCGAGCCGCTATCTCACCCTGTCGATCACGACCACGGACCGCCCCGGACTGCTCTACCGGATCGCAAGGGCCATGGCCGATCATCAGGTCGAGCTGCGCTCAGCCCGCATCACAACCTTGGGCGAGCGGGTGGAGGACACCTTCTTGGTCACGCCACAGAATCTATCGACAGAGCGCGAGCGCGTGGCACTTGAGGCAGCCCTGCTCCGGATGCTCGAGGGCCAGCGCCCCTAGATCGACTCGCGCAGCCAGGACTCGAACTGCTCGCCCTCCTCGGCATGCCGACGGGCCAGTGTCACGGTGGCCCGAAGGTAGCCCTGCTTGGAGCCGCAGTCGAAACGGGTGCCATTGAACCGGTAGGCCAATACGGGCTCGTCGGCCAGGAGCTTCTGAATGGCATCGGTGAGCTGAATCTCGCCCCCTGCCCCGGGGGCCTGGTCCGCAAGGATGCCGAAAATGCGTGGGGTCAACAGGTAGCGACCCACCACGGCCAGGGTCGAAGGTGCGACGTCCGGATGCGGCTTCTCGACAATGTCAGTGAGGCGCTCGGTGTTTCGACCCCAGGCCGAGCTCGCCACGATGCCGTAGCGGGAGGTGTCTTGGCGGGGAACATCCTGAACGGCCACAATGCTGGCGCGATGCTCCTCGTAGAGCGCAGTCATCTGCGCCATCACGGGCTGGCCGCGCTCACCAACGTCCATGAGGTCGTCGGCCAGAATGACCGCAAAGGGCTCATCGCCCACCACGGGCCGGGCACACAGCACCGCATGGCCGAGTCCCAGTGCCTCGGGCTGACGAATGTAGATGCAATTGATGGTGGAGGGTGCCACGCTGCGGACGACCTCGAGCAGGGCCGCCTTGCCCTTGGCCTCCAGCTCTGCCTCGAGCTCATAGGCCTTGTCGAAGTGGTCCTCAATGGCCCGTTTGGATCGGCCCGTGATGAAGACCATCTCGGTGATGCCCGCTGCCGCAGCCTCCTCCACGGCGTACTGAATGAGGGGCTTGTCCACCACGGGCAGCATCTCCTTGGGGCTCGCCTTCGTGGCGGGCAGGAAGCGGGTGCCAAGCCCAGCCACCGGAAAGACGGCCTTGCGAACCAGAGCGGGTTGTTGCTTTGTCATGTGTGCTCCTTGAGCAGTGATTCGAATTCGTCGCCGGCCATGACCCTCACACCCAGTGCGGCTGCCTTCTCGAGCTTGCTGCCGGCGGCCTCGCCAGCCACCACCAGACTGGTCTTTGAGGAGACTGAGCCGACCACCTTACCACCCAGCCGAATGACGCCGTTGCTCGCCTCATCACGTGAGAGCGTGGGCAGGGTGCCCGTGAGCACCACCGTCATGCCCTGGAACGGCTGGCCCAGCGCGGCTGCAGGCGTGGCCTCATCGGGCAGCAGACGAACCGAGGCCAAGAGGCGCTCAAGCATCGCCTGCTCGGCAGGCGACCTGAAGAAAGCATGCACTGCCTCGGCCACCACCGGGCCCACATCAGGCGCGGACTGCAGCGCCTCCGTGCTCGCCTGCGAGAGGGCCGACAGCGTCCCGAAGGCCAACGAGAGGTCCATCGCGGTTCGCTCCCCCACATGACGAATGCCCAGGGCAAACAGGAAGCGAGAAAGCAAGGCCTCACGAGTACGGTCGATGGCCTCGAGCAGGTTGCGGGCGGACTTCTCGCCCATGCGGTCAAGGCCGATGAGGTCCTCAAAACGAAGCTCATAGAGGTCTGGCAGGCCCCTCACCAGGCCCGCGTCGAAGAGCTGATCAATGAGCTTCTCACCGAGGCCCTCGATGTCCATGGCCCGACGGCTCACGAAATGCTGCACGGCCTCCCGCTGCTGGGCCGGACAGGTCTGCCGAGACGAACACCGGACCACTGCCTCTCCTGGGACTTGCTCCACAGGCCCCTGGCACGACGGGCAGCGGGCCGGAAACTGGAACGGTTGAAGCCCCTCGGCTCGACGCGAGAGCACCGGGCCCACCACCTCTGGAATGACATCGCCGGCCCGTCGCACCCAGACCACGTCGCCCTCGCGAATGTCCTTCCTCGCGATCTCCCCGGCATTGTGCAACGTGGCATTGCTCACCGACACACCGCCCACCAGCACAGGCTCGAGGCGCGCCACCGGCGTGAGGGCGCCGGTTCGGCCGACCTGCACCTCGATGGCGAGCAGCCGTGTCGTGACCTCCTGGGCCGGAAACTTGTAGGCCGTGGCGAACCGCGGTGCGCGCGACACAAAGCCAGCCATCCGTTGGGCCACCAAGGACTCCAGCTTGATCACAGCCCCATCGATCTCAAAGTCCAGGGATGCGCGATCAGACTCGAGACCCGCCAGAAATTGCAGCACCTCCGCGAGACTGGCCTGCCGTGCACGCCGATCCGCAATGGGAAGGCCCCAGCCCTGAAGCCGAAGCATCCAGTCTGAGTGACTGCTGGGGTCGGTCTCTGCGGCAGTCCACTCCCCCAGGCCGTAGGCCATGAAGCTCAGCGGGCGCGCGGCGGTGATCGCGGGGTCGAGCTGGCGAAGGCTGCCCGCGGCCGCATTGCGAGGGTTCGCAAACGGCTTTTCTCCCAGTGCAAGCTGACGCGCGTTGATCTGGGTGAAGTCGGACTTGCGCATGAAGGCCTCACCGCGAACCTCGAGCACCGATGGCCAGCCCTGCCCCGCCAACTGTTGGGGGACACAGGCCATGGTTCGGACATTGGCAGTGACGTCTTCACCCTGCGCGCCATCCCCGCGCGTGGCGGCCTCCACCAACTGACCCGCCTCGTAGCGAAGGCTCAGTGCCAGGCCGTCGATCTTCGGCTCCACCGCATACCGCAGCGGCCGGTGCTCTGAAGACACCAACGCTGACAGGCGGGCATCAAAGCCCAGCAACGAAGCCTCATCGAAGGCGTTCTGCAAGGACAGCATCGGAAGCCGATGGACAACGGCTCGAAACTCTCGGCGGGCGGGGGCCCCAACACGCTCAACGACCGATGAGATAGAACCCGATGGCGCACCTGACGCATTTACGCCGAGCTGCGCCTCCAGGGCAGCAAGCCGGCGCACCATGGCGTCGTATTCCTGGTCGCTGATCTCGGGGTCGTCATCCCGGTGGTAACGGAGTTGGTGATGGGCCACCTGCTCGGCCAGTCGACGTCGCTCCTCCTCGAGGGCGGCCGTCTCCGAGCCTGCAGTCATTGAAAGAGACTCCTGGCCAGTGGCCCACCCGCGGGCACGCCGGCCTGCGAGAGGGCCTCCGCCCGCTGCCGAACCTGCTCCCGCACCAAGGCCATGGACTGCTCCGTGAGCACAAGGCCACGGTCATCAACAATCTCGGCACCAATCGCGTCCGCAAGGCTTCGCGCGGTCATCCCCATCTCCACAAAGGCCGACTCGGGATCGTGCACACGCGGCAAATCCAACAGAAATGACAGCAGCAGCCCCTGGTCAGCGGGCATCGTGCTGAAGACCACCTGGCCGTCGGCATCGAGCATGGAGAAGCGGGCCTCACCCCGCGGGCTCAGTCCAAGCTGCTGGCAGTAGGCCGAGAGGCTCTCGGCCGACGGTGGCTCGTCGGACTGCAGGTGAAACATGAGCTGACCGTCGAGATCCTGCAGCAACGCCTCGGCCTCGCGCGCGGGCCGCACCAGGTCTGCAAAGCTCGGAATCGCATCGGTCGCCTGGGCAAGGCCTGCAGTCTTCCAGGCTTGGATCTGCTCCACCATGGCCTCATGGTCGTCGAGCGTGAGCCCCCCTTGGCGCGTGGCCAAGGGCACGACCAGGCAGCCGGAGGAGTCCGACTCCGTCAGGAGTCGGGCCAGCCTGGTGCCAATGCGGGCAGGACACGGAAGGCCTTTGAGGGATTGCGGGCCCAAAGGCTCGAGCCAAACGGCCCATTCCAGCCGCGGGTTCGGCGGCACAAACCGCGTGGGTTGTTCACTGGGCGGCGTCTCGACGGTGGGCTCTCGTCGAACCGGCGAGAGCTGACGAAGACTGCGACGCTCTCGCCAGTTGAAGACCAGCACCCCGGCCACCACCGCCAGACCGAGCAAGACCAACAGCCACAACATGGGGCTAGGCCGCCTCTTGGACCAAGGCGTTGGCGGACTCGAGGTCGACGGCCACCAGCCTTGAGACGCCCTGCTCCTGCATGGTCACGCCAACAAGGTGCTCCGCCAACCCCATGGCGATCTTGTTGTGGGTGATGAAAATGAACTGGGTCACGGCCGACATTTCTTTGATCAGCCCACAGAGCCGCTCTGTATTCGGATCGTCAAGCGGTGCATCCACCTCATCGAGAAGGCAGAACGGCGCAGGGTTCAACTGGAACAGGGCAAAGACCAGGGCCGTGGCCGTCAACGCCTTCTCACCACCCGAGAGCAGATGAATCGTGGCGTTCTTCTTGCCCGGGGGCTGGGCCATGACCTGCACGCCGCTGTCGAGAATCTCCTCACCGGTGAGGACCAGCCTGGCCTCGCCACCGCCAAAGAGCCGAGGGAAGAGGTCTGAGAAGTTCTGGTTCACGGTGTCGTAGGTCGACTGTAGAAGCGCTCGGCTCTCTCGGTCGATCTTGCGAATGGCATCCTCGAGCGTCTCCACGGCCGACAGGAGGTCTGCCGCCTGCGCATCGAGAAAACCCTTGCGCTCGCGGCCCTGCTCGAGCTCTTGGAGGGCGGCCAGGTTCACCGGGCCCAGGGCCTCGATCTCACGACCCAGCCGATTGATCTCGGTCTGCAGGGTGGAGGGCCTTGGGAGGTCTGGCGGTGGCAGACCATTGGGCCACTGCCCCACAACAGCCTCCAGTGAAATCGACTGATCGGCCGTCTGCTGCTCGATCTGCTCGATCGTGGCCAGTGCGCCCGCACGGGATGCATCGGCCTGCGAGAGCTGATCGCGGATGGGGATGGCCTGCCGCTCGAGCGACAGGCGATGCTCATCGAGCTGGCGAAGCTGGTGGGCGGCCTCATCGGCCAGTCGACGCGCATCCTGCAGGGCCGCCTCTCGGGCAACGCGCTCGGGGAGCTTTTTTTGGAGCGGGCTTTTTTCCAGTTCCTGCTCGG
>CAZPRT010000052.1:0-8671 GCA_964589205.1 uncultured Bordetella sp.
CCGCATGAAAGACCAGGCCATCGTCTGCAACATTGGCCACTTCGACAACGAGATCGAGGTCGCCGAACTCACCACCCAGTGCAAGTGGGAAGAGATCAAGCCCCAGGTCGACCATGTCATCTTCCCCGACGGCAAGCGCATCATCCTGCTGGCCGAGGGCCGTCTGGTGAACCTGGGCTGTGGCACGGGCCATCCCAGCTTTGTGATGAGCTCCTCCTTTGCCAACCAGACCATTGCCCAGATCGAGCTCTTCTGCCACCCGGATGCCTACGACAAGGGCAAGGTCTATGTGCTGCCCAAGCACCTCGACGAAAAGGTGGCCCGGCTGCACCTCAAGAAGATCGGGGCCATGCTGACCGAGCTCACGCCCGAGCAGGCCCGCTACATCGGTGTTCCACAGGACGGCCCTTACAAGCCCAACGCCTACCGATACTGATCCTGATCGGCCCTCGCGATCATGGAGTTCAGCCTCGAGTTTTTCCCGCCCAAGACGGCGGAGGCCCAGGCGCAGCTGGGCGAGACCGCCTCACAGCTCGCCCGCGCGCTGGGGCCTCGGTATGGCTCCGTCACCTATGGGGCCGGGGGGTCCACCCGCGAGGGCACCCTGGCCACGGTGGCCCAGCTTCAGGGGCTGCTGCCGGCGGTGGCACCGCATGTCTCCTGCATTGGCGCAAGCCAGGCCGAGATGCAGGTATTGCTCCAGGGCTATCGAGATCAAGGCATTGCGCGGCTGGTGGCCCTGCGGGGTGACCTGCCCTCGGGCTATGGGCAGGCCGGTGGCTTCTCCCATGCAGTCGACCTGGTGCGTTTCATTCGAGAGCGGTTTGGCGATCACTTCGACATCGAGGTGGCCGCCTACCCCGAGATCCATCCGCAGGCGCGCTCGGCCCAGCACGACCTGCAGTGTTTCGTCGAAAAGGTTCAGGCAGGTGCCACGGGTGCGATCACGCAGTACTTCTACAACACCGATGCCTACTTTCGGTTCGTGGATGACGCCCATGCCTTGGGTGTCGACATTCCCATCGTGCCGGGCATCATGCCCATCACGAATCACAGCCAACTGGCGCGCTTCTCGGATGCCTGCGGAGCCGAGATCCCTCGATGGATCCGGCAGCGCCTCATGGGCTACGGCGACGACCTGGCCTCCATCCGGGCGTTCGGGCAATCGGTGGTGACCGACCTGGTCGACCAGCTCATCACGGCCGGTGTGCCCGGCCTGCACTTCTACACCATGAACCGGGCTGAGCCCACCCTGGCCATCATCGAGGCCCTGGGCCTCAGACCTCCCACACCGACTGCTCCGTGACCAGCCAATCGAGCCGCAGGTCATGCGGCTCGCCAAAGGATGTTGGTCGCCGAGCGTCCTCAAAGCAGACCCCAACCACTGCGGGAGGGCGGTGGTCTGGTGGCCACGCCGCCCACGTCCGGTCGTAAAAGCCCTTTCCTGCACCCAGCCGATGGCCTTCGGCATCCACAGCCACACAAGGGACCACCCAGCAGTCTGGGTCGAAAGCCTTCTGATGCACCGGCACCGGCAGCCCCATGGCGTCCGATGCCCAAGCATCATCCGGCCCCCAGGCCACCAGGGCCAGGGGTGCATCCATGGCCTGCACCACGGGCAGCCCAAGGGCCAGGCCGCGGGACCGCCACCGCGCCCAGAGCGCCCTCAGGTCTGGTTC
Organism: uncultured Bordetella sp.; assembly: GCA_964589205.1. GTDB lineage: Bacteria > Pseudomonadota > Gammaproteobacteria > Burkholderiales > Burkholderiaceae_A > Hahnella. The sequence continues at coordinate 1,680 of CAZPRT010000052.1, forward strand.
GGCACGCCAAGGCCAGAAGACCAGGGGCCGCTGCCAGCCCTGGGCCGCCAAAAGACCGTCGAGCCGCTCGGCCAAGTCGAGCGAGGACTGCGCATGGTGCGCAGGCGCCATGGCCTGCCGTGCCTGCAGGGCCTCTCGCCGCAGAGACGACTTGATGGAGACAATTTCGACTTTAGACAACGACATATCCTTCGATTCTGAAGGAACCCAGGCTATCGTAGAGCGATGCAATCCACCTTCTTCACTTCCAGCCTGTTGGCCCTGGCCCTGACCAGCCTCACGGTATCCCTCAGCGCCAAGCCCCGAGACCCGCCCCCATCGAAGGCCCCTGTGCATGCCATGGTCTCGGCCAAGGCGGCCTTTGAGGCGCGCAGCATTCCCAGACTCTTGCAGGCCGAACAGGCCCTGCGGCAAGACCCCCTGCGAATCTGGCCAGCGTACTGGCGTAGCCAGTTGGTGGTCACCGGCCAGCCATTCTCCGAGGCGGCCCAGCATGCCGCCAAAGAATTCTCGGAGGCCCACCAAGGCCATGTCCTGGTTCGGGCGCTGTATCGCGACTGGGGCGTGGCGGCCTTGCAGTCGGCGCCCTGGTCCAAGGCGAGCGAGGTCATCCGCCAAATTCCAGCAGACCTCGACTCCAATTCCCTGCGTTGCGCCCAGGCCCGACTGCGCGCAGATGCTGGGCCATCCGATTGGCTGGCCGTCACCCAAGGCCAAGAGTCCACCCTTGGCTGCCAAGACCTCCTCGAGGACCTCGCGGCCCGAGGCCTGATCGAAGCAGAAGGGGTGCGAGACCGGGCCCGTGCCATGGCCACCCAGGGCGACCTCAAGGCAGCCGAGCAGCTCTGGTCGGCCGCACGGGGGTTGCGGCTGTCCGGCTCCGAACAGGCCGTGCTGCGCCTACTGACCATGGCGCAAATTCGCAGCACCCAGGCCGCGGCCCAGCTCGACAGGACCCAGAAGACCTTCTCCGCCGAGCAGCGCGCCTTCCTGCAGTTCGCCATCGGCAGTCGCCTCTGGCTGCGAAGCGACCCCAAGGCCTGGCCACTCATCCGGGAGGGCTTTGGCTCGGTGGGTTCTCAGCCGCCGGTCTTGCTTGAATCCGCGGCACGGCTCTCCCTTCGAATGGGGGACTGGGCTGCGCTACGACAGATCCTCGCCGTGATGCCGGCCAGCCTTCAGCAGCAAGACCATTGGGCCTATTGGCGGGGCTGGCTGGCCGCCCAAACCGGCCAGCATGAGCAGGCCCGGGCCATCTGGGCCACCATCCCGCCAGGCTGGGGCTTTTATCAAATTCTCACAGCCGAGGCCTTGGGTCGGCAGATCTTTGTGCCCCCACCAGACGCCCGTACGCGGCGACAGATCGCGGAGCAGCGGGCCCGGCTGGCCGACCATCCCAGCGTCTATCGGGGGCTCAAGCTCTCCTCGCTGGGCATGCGCACAGAGGCCTCGCTGGAGTGGAATGGACTCATTCGAGACCTCCCCGATGCCGCACTGCTGGCGGCCAGCCAGCTCGCCTTCGAGGCGGGCCACCCCGACCGTGGCATTGCGGCGGCCATTCGAACCCAGCAGCTCCACGACCTCTCCCTGCGCTATCCGATCTTCCATCGGCGTGAGATTGACCTGGCCAATCGGGCCGAGCCCCTGGAAACCGCCTGGGTGCTCGGGCTCATGCGGCAGGAGTCCAGGTTCCTGCCGACGGTGCGATCCCCGGTCGGGGCCGTGGGCCTGATGCAGCTCATGCCCAAAACAGCCAAGTCGGTGGCCCGCGACATGGGCCTCAAAGGCTTTCGGCTCGACCGGCTCGAAGAGCCCCAGACCAACATTTCACTGGGCATTCATTACCTCAGAGACCTCACCCGCGACTTCAAAGGCTCTGCCATTCTGGCCACGGCGGCTTACAACGCCGGGCCATCTCGCAGCCGACTCTGGTCCGGCCAGCTCACCCAGACCATTCCAGGCGCAGCCTTCGCCGAGTCCATTCCTTTTTCCGAGACCCGTGGCTACGTGAAACAAGTGCTGGCCAACACGGCCGTCTACCAAGGTTTGCTGAGACAATCCGAGACATCAAATTTGCTCAATGAGTGGCTCGCCCAGATTGGCCCGGGCCCAAGCCGCCTGGCGGTGAACCCCTAAGGACCCGAATCAGATGAACACACCTCGCAAGACTGTCATTGTTGGAGGGGCTGGCTTCATTGGTCAGGCCATCGCGGCCGAATTGGTCTCTCGAGCCGGTGGCGCTGCCGGCGCGGTGCGCATCCTCACGCGATCCCGCAGCCGCGCGCGGGCCCTCTGGAGCCTTCCGGGCATTGAGATCGTCACCCTCGACCCGCGCGAAGAGGGTGCCCTCGGCGACGCCCTGGCCGGGGCGAGCCAGGTGGTCAACCTGGTGGGCCTGCTGCACAGCAAGCCAGGGCGTCCCTGGGGGCCCGATTTCGATGAGGCCCATGTGAAGCTGCCCTCACGCCTGGCCCGCTGCATGACCCGCCAAGGCGTTCGTCGGCTCATTCACATCAGCGCGCTTGGTGTCTCAGACCATGCCCCCTCGATGTACCTGCGCTCGAAGGCGGCTGGAGAGGCCGCGCTGCGCGGTGTGCACGGCCTAGATCTCACCATCCTGCGCCCGTCGGTGGTCTTCGGGCCTGGAGACCAGTTCCTGAGACTTTTCGCACGACTTCAGGCAATCATGCCGATCGTCCCGCTGGCCACGCCCCACGCCAAGTTTCAGCCGGTCTATGTTGGCGACCTGGCCAAGGCGGTCTGCAATGCCTTCGAGAATCCCAAGACGATCGGCCAGGTCTACGACGTGGTGGGCCCCGACGTGCTGAGCCTCTACGAGATCGTGCACTGGGCCGGCGTCTACAGCGGGCACCCGCGGCCCATCCTGCCCCTGCCCGACAGCCTCTCCTGGCTACAGGCCCTGGTGATGGAACACCTGCCAGGCCGGCCGCTGATCTCCCGCGACAACCTGGCCTCGGCCACTGTGCCCAATGTCTCTGCCGAGCCCATGTCTGCGGCGCTCGGCATCCGAGCCCCGATGAGCCTGCATGCCATGGCACCCTTGTTCCTCGGCGGCCAGACCGTGCGGGGGCGCTTGTTGCAGCGTCGCACCACCCGCCTGCTCCAGGATTGACGACGCAGCCACCTGACGCAGCCGCGCGGCTGCGGGCCCTGGCCCCGCAGCGAACCGATCCCGTCTGTGCCCGGCTGCCCAGAACCGTGGCCCTCTACTGCGTGGGCGGCGCCGTGCGGGATGCGCTGCTCGGCGACCCCAGCGCCGACCATGACTTTCTCGTGGTGGGCGCCACTCCGCAGGCCATGCTGGATGCCGGGTTTCGGCCCGTGGGCCGGGATTTTCCCGTCTTCCTGCATCCGACATCCCAGGCGGAATTCGCACTGGCCCGCACCGAACGCAAGCACGGCGTGGGCTATCACGGCTTTCAATTTCAGGCCGACGCCTCCGTAACCCTCGAGGACGACCTGCTTCGGCGCGACCTCACCATCAATGCCATGGCCGTCGACGAGCAAGGCCAGTTGCATGACCCACACGGCGGCCATGCGGATCTCCAACGGCAGCGGCTTCGACACGTTAGTCCTGCCTTTCAAGAGGATCCTGTTCGGCTCCTACGACTGGCCCGGTTCATGGCCCGATGGCCCTGGGCGCAGGTGGACCCAGACACCGCCGCACTCTGCATGCGCATGGTGGGCGCCGGTGAGGCCGACAACCTGGTGGCCGAACGGGTCTGGCAGGAGGTGCTCAAAGGCCTCTCCGAGGTGGCGCCACATCGGCTGGTCGAGCTCTTGGTGTCGGTGGGTGCTTGGCCGCGCATCATGCAGGCCCCCGCGCCAACGCAGACGCGCCTGGCGCAGCTGGAGGCCCTGGCCCTGGCGAAGACCGACCCTTTGATCATCGCCGCGGTGCTGTGGGCCGAGGGACTGCCCGAGCCGATGTCGGCCGTGGTGCCCAAGGCCGTCCATGAGTGGGTGCAGATGCTCGGCGCAGGCTTGGACCAGGTGCCCTTGCGGGCGCCATCGGAGCCTGCAGGGCCATGGGCAGGCCGCTGCCTGCAATGGTGCCAAAGCGGAGACCTCTTTCGGCGCCCAGAGCGCCTGGCTGCGCTCATGCATCTCGGCCGCCTGCTGCACAACCAGCCCGCCCAGGCCTGTGAACATCTGGCTCGACAAGTGAACGAACTGCTTCAGACGCCCGTGGGTGCGGTGGCCCAGCAGGCCCAGTCCAAGGGTCAGTCGATTGCTGAGGCGGTCGCGCAGGCTCGCCTCGAACACCTCACCGCGCTGGCGACGAAGGATGTGGCTGGCCTCTAAAGGCGGTGAGTGCGAGGAAGCGCTGGCCCATGCCATCGTCCGAGAGCAGGGTCTGAAGCTGCGAGAGCGCGCGCAGCCTCGAGGGCTCCGTGGGCGGAGACCCCGCGCCGCCCTCAAAGAGCAGCTCAGTCGCCACATCGAGCAGGCCTTGGTCGAGTAGCCAGGCCGCCTGGGTCTGAACCGCCACCGAGGACGCACCCCCTTCGAGGGCAGCCTGGGCCAGCAGGGAGAAGTCCACATGGGCTGTCAGGTCCATCTCGCCTGGCACGGCCAACCAGGCCATGGGGTCATCGACCCGACGGTGGGCCCGATGGCCCGCCAGGGTTCCTCCGCTGCGGTCGGGGTGGTCCAGTTCCAGGCGCTCATAGCCATAGTCGATGAAGATCACCTCGCCCCAACGAACGGTCGCGACCACTGTGCTGGCCCATGCCTGTAGGCTGGGGCACCACTCCCCCATGTGGCCCGATCGCCAGGGGCCCAGGCGCTCAGACACCTGGGCCTGTCGCTGCATCACGGCCTCCAACAACGGCCCTTCAGCAGACCGGGGCTCCCATGCCCAGGCAGGGTCGCCCACCCCAGAGGCCCTCACCACGCCCCACTCCAGGACATCGCCCGGGCCGCGCCACTCAAAGCGTTTCACGGGCAAGGCATCGGCCACTTCATTGGCCAGCACCAGTCCGTCAAAGGGCGGCATAGCCTCATCTGGCCAGTGAGCTGGCCAGACCAATCGGGGCTCGAGCGCCGACCAGGCGGCGGGGTCCAGCGCCTGCAGCACCGAACGAAGGGTCTCCTGCTGGCGGGCCTGAAGGCCACCGCTGCGTTCAATCAGTTCTACACGCTCAGGCAGAACCCCGCGGGACCAGAGCACCGCGAGCAGATCCGCTATCAGCCGGCCCGTTCCAGGGCCGAATTCCCGAAGGCTCAAGGCCGAAGCACGACTCTGGCCAGCCGCCAGGTCTGTCAGGGCCTCGAACCGGCGCGCCATCGCGTGGGCCATCCAAGGGCCCAGCATGGGCGCCGTGACGAAATCGCCACACTCACCAAATGGGCCTGTGGGGCCTGCCGGCACCGCGTAATAGCCCTGCGTCGGATGGTGCAGGGCCAGCTCCATGAAGGCATCAAAGGGCAGCCAACCACCGAGGGATGAAGCCTCTGCACACAGCGCGTTGTCAAGGGTGGAGACCATGGCGGCAGGTTATCAAAGCTACACTTGCGGGATGCCCGCCCGACCCTCCGAGCCCCCTTCCAGAACGCGCCCAGTGGCCTTGGTCACCGGCGGGGCCAAGCGACTCGGCCAGGCCATCGCACTGCGGTTGGCCGAGGACGGCTGGCAGTTGGCCATTGGACATCGGGCATCGGCCGCCGAGGCCCAGGGCCTGGCGCGCCAGATTACCGATGCAGGCGGTGTGGCCACCACCGTCGCACTCGACCTGGACACCCTCGGGGATGACGCCGCACTGGATGCCTGGTGGAACGACCTGGAGACACAGCGGGGTGCCGTGGGCCTGTTGGTCAACAATGCGGCGCGCTTTGAGTTCGACCTCGCCAACACCGCCACCCCGGCGAGCCTGTCTCGGCACCTGACCACCAACCTCATGGCGCCCATTCGGCTCACCCAGGCCCTGCATCGCGCCTGCGGCCGGGCAGCCGAACAAGCCCATGGCGCCATGCCCATGGCCGCGGTCATCAACCTGCTCGACCAAAAACTGGTCAATCCAAATCCCGACTTCTTTAGCTACACGGTCTCCAAGGCCGCCCTGGAGCATGCCACGCGCCTGATGGCCCAGGCCCTGGCCCCAGCGCTCCGGGTCTTGGGGGTGTCTCCCGGCATCAGCCTGCCCTCGGCAGACCAGACGCAGGCTGAGTTCGAGCGGGCGCACCAGGAGACGCCTTTGGGTCAGTCGAGCACCGCACAAGAGGTGGCTGACGCCGTGGCCTGGCTGGCGCAGGCCCGTGCCGTAACCGGCACCACGGTGCTGGTTGATGGTGGCCAGCACCTGAGCCCCTCGGCCCGTGACGTCATGTTCACCACCCGATGACCATGCTGCTCGACCCACGACTGGCCGACTGCCGTCGAATTTTTCTCAACGGCCTGTGCGTCCAGGCCTCGATTGGCTTTCATGCACATGAGCGGCAGCAGGCGCAGCGGCTGCGCATGAATGTGGAACTCTTTGTGCCGATCGCCCAATCCTCCTCGAAGAGCGATGCGGTCGATGATGTGCTCGACTACGACTTCATCCGCATCGGCGTGCTCGAGGTCGCCGCCGAGCAGCATTACAACCTACAAGAAACACTGCTCGATCGGATCGTGGCCTTGTGCCTCTCCCATGCGCAGGTTCGGGCGGTGAGGGTCAGCACCGAGAAGCCCGATGTCTATCCCGACTGTGACACCGTCGGCATTGAGGTCTTTGCATGGCAACCGTCTCCGTAGCCCGCCTGCTCGAAACCCTGCCGCAAGACAGCCGTCGTGCGGAGACCGAGCACAACAAGCGGTCCAAGCGGCTGCACCGCCTTGTGGGCGAGGCCATCGCCGACTTTCAGATGATCGAGGCCGGCGACAAGGTCATGGTCTGCATGTCGGGAGGGAAGGACAGCTACGGCCTGCTCGACATGCTCATGTCGCTCCAGGCCCGTGCACCCATCGACTTCGAACTGGTCGCCGTCAA
>CAZPRT010000053.1:0-8339 GCA_964589205.1 uncultured Bordetella sp.
TGGGCCGGTCGGCCCAGAGCGTGCCGCCGGTCGACCAGTCCTCTCGCTTGATGTCGTAGAACAGAATGTCAACGGCATCGGGGCTGCCACCCAGTGTGGACACGGTGGCCTCTGTGAGGGCCTTGGCCAGGGCACGCTTCTGTTCGGTGGTGCGGCCTTCAAAGAGTTCAACGCGGATGGTGGGCATGGTGTTTCCTTTCGTGTCTATTGGTCAAAGTCAGGATCGGTGCGGGCGAGGCTGCGCAGCAGGGCTGGCCATTCATCGATGCCCTCAGGGGCATTGTGAGGCCCGGTCCATTGCTGCTGGGTCAGCGACACAACCCCTGGGGGAACGAGTCGGAGGCCGGCGGGGCTGGCTGCTGCGGTGAGCTGGATCTGGGCGGCCCGCTCAAAGAGGTGCATGAGCATGAAGGCCTCGGCCACCGTTCGACCCACCAGCAAAATGCCGTGGTTCTCGAGAATCACTCCGTGTTTGTCTGCCAGTGCGCTGACCAGGCGCGCCTGTTCCTGGGCGTCGAAGGCCAGGCCTTCGTAGGCATGCCGACCGAGTCGGCCTACCAGTCGCATGGCAGGCTGAGAACAGGGGAGCAGGTCTTCCCCAGTGGCCGCAAGGGCTTGGGCCCAGAAGGCATGTAGGTGGAGCACGCAGGCCACATCGGGCCGGGCCGCATGAATGCAGCCATGAATCGCAAAGCCGCTGGGGTTCACAGGCGCGTTGCTGCCGTCAACCACCGCACCCTGGACATTTACCTTGACCAGGTTGGAGGCGGTGACCTCCTTGAACTGAAGGCCGAATCGGTTAAGGAGGTAGTGCCCATGCTCACCGGGGACTGCCGCAGAGATGTGGGTCCAGACCAGGTCGTCCCAGCCTCGGTGAGCCGAGAGTCGGTAGGCCGCGGCAAGATCGCGGCGGACAACCCACTCGGGGACGGCACTGTGATCGAATTTTGGGTTGCGGGGCATCGCTGGAGATCGGTTTTGTATAAATGCAAATATCAGCGGAGTTTAGATGAATCGACAGTTTCGCAACCAGAGCGTGCCTGACTCACTTGCAGTTCAGCAAAGGTTTATGCAGACTCTCGCACACCATCCAGACTACTTTTGAGAGCGAGGAACCCTAGCTCCTAGGGCTCACCCATGTTATTGCGAGATTTGACAAGATTGGGAACCGCGCTCCTGTTCGGAAACATCGTTGGTGCGGCGACCGTGGGTTTTTTCTCCGTGATTCTTTTCGCCTGGTCGATCTGGAAAATTCCCATTGCAACCGAATTTGTGTCGTGGTCCGAGGCGAGCTACTCCCCGACGCTGGCAGCTTTCATGTTTGGTGGCGCACTGCTTGCCGGCTGGATTTTTAGTCATTTGGAGGGCCCACGTTCGCACGGCCCTGCCGACACCATCGTGGCAATTAAAAATGATGCTGACATTGAGCTCAGGGGTGGTTGGCTGACCTCTCTGCTCACGGTCGTCAGTGTGTCATCGGGTGCCTCTGTTGGTCTTTTTGGCCCCATCGTTCACTTCGGTGCATGCATCGGGTCTCTGCTGCAGCGGGTCTTCGGCCTGTTGTCTCGAAGTCTTTTATTGGCGGCTGGTGGTGCGGCGGCTCTCGCAGCGCTGTTTTCTGCACCAATTGCCGCAACCATTTTTGCACATGAAATGTTGCTTCGAAGGTTCCGATCCAGTGAGTCTGCGCCGCTGGTCGTGGCAGCCTTGGGAGGATTTTTTGCCTCGGTCATGCTGCTTGGGCCGGACCGAAAGCTGCTCAAAATCGTTGGCGACCCTCTGCGCGTTGACCCGGAATCGCTCGGTCTGGCAGTTCTACTGGGGTTGCTCTGTGGCCTGGCCTCTACCCTCTATATCTTTCTGCTGACGCGGGGCCCGAAGCTGGCGAACGCCACAAAGATTCCACCGTTGTTTCGCCCGCTGGTTCCAGCGACCATCCTCTATGCGGTGTCACCATTTTTTCCGCAGCTCATTGGTCCCGGTCTTGGCGCGGTCAACATGGCCCTTGCTGGTCAATTCGGATTAGCGCTCCTGTTCCTGTTACTGTTTTTGAAGATCTTTGCTGCGGCGCTTTGTCGTTCATTTGGATTCCACGGCGGCATTTTTCTACCCGCCGTCTTCTTTGGTGCGATGCTGGGTGGAATGATTGACGCGGCCCTGGGCGGCGGGCATCACATGTATGCCTTGTTGGGTGCAGCCGCCTGTGCAGGCTCTGCAATCGGTGCACCGATTGCCGCGGTCGTGATTGTCTTTGAGATGAGTGGCGACTACCGATTCATCGTCCTGGCCATGGTGGCTGTGGCGGTCTCATGCCAAGTTAGTCGCACCCTGATCGGCCGGTCCGTTTGGGACCGATCCCTATTCCTAAGAGGAATTGACACCGACGACGAGCCCAAGCCGGTTAGCGCAGGTGATCGTCGCTGAGATTCACCCCCCTCAGCATGAGCTGACGGTCGAACAGGGATCTCCCCGCCAGGGCACGTGAGAATTGGTTGGCGGTCACGACGCTGATCATGCCTAAAACGGCCCATTCGTAGCTGCCTGTGAGTTCGAAGACGATCATCACAGCTGCCAAAGGCGCACCAATTACCGCTGCGATGCAACTGGCTGCCCCCAACACTGCGAAGTTAGACGAGGCGGGGTCAATGCCCGGGAGCGTCACGTCGAGAATTGCCCCAGACAGTGCGCCAATGAACAGTGCTGGGGCAAACACTCCGCCGAACATGCCAAAGCCAATGCACAGGCTTGTGGCAAGAATCTTCAATGAAATCAGACACAGTAGGAGTGTCAGGCTGAGCTTGCCCGCCAGTGCGAGGTCAACGGAGCCGAGCCCATGGCCGAGCAGGTGGGGGAAAAAGGGTGACAGCGCGAAAAGGAAGGCCGCAGGCACCAGTGGACGCCATTGCAGTGGAATGTTCGTGCTTTTCGCCCAGGCAGGGGACGCGGTCACAGCGCGGATGTAGATGATCGAGGCAATGCCGCTAGAGATGCCAACACCGATAGCGAGAAAGAAAGTCGAAAGGTTGAGTGCGGGAGTGGATTGAATATCAAACAGACGCTGATCACCGACCCAGACGTGTGCGATCCACTGTGCACCAAAAGCGGCTGCGATCACCGGTCCCGCACCAAAGGCGCCAAATCGTCGAATGATGGCTTCATGCGCAAGAATTGCAGCACCGATCGGGGCTGAAAACACCGCCGCAATCGCGGCGGCGGCACCACTGCCAAGGATGATGTCCGTCGGGAGTCGTTGGGACAGGTTGTGAGACCAACGCATGACGACCGAGCTGATATAGCCCCCAAAGTGCATCAATGGCCCAAAGATGCCAATGGAAGCGCCCCCCGATAGGTTCACCGTGGCCAGCAGGGTGGAGAGAACCCCCGATCGCACATTCGGAGGCTCATTTCTCTGGGCCGCAAGAATGAGGTCTGCGGGGCCTTGCGGACGGCCGGCCTCAAGAAGGAGTAGGAGCCGTCCCGAAAAGAGCGCGGCCACGAGCAAGGCAATGCCCACCGCGGGGCTGAGGGTGTAATGACCCCCAGTCAACGCGACGGGAAGCGGCACGGCCCATAGTCCGTTGAGATACTCGACGACCGCAAAGAGCCCAAGGGCAATGCTTCCGACCAGCATGCCAAGAAAGAGTGACGAGGTGATCGCACCCAGCCGAATCCAGAGGCCCCAGTCCTTCGATTGCTGCTGATCGGATGTGGGTGTTTGGGCCAAAGCTTAGCGATTGCCGGAGGCCTTCTGTTCCTCCAAAAGACGGCGTATGACCGTCACGTCCGTGTGCACAGCCGCGAGTTCATCTCGGATCGTTCGAATGTCGTTGCCCTCGATGCTCTGCTCATCCGAATGAATGGCATTGAGCGAGTTCACAATCACAGCAATGAAGAGATTGAGAACCGTGAATGTGGCGGTGAGGATGAAGACGATAAAGAAAATCCAAGCATATGGGTACACATCCATGATGGGGCGGGCGATGTCGCCCGACCACCCCTCCAAGGTCATGACTTGAAAAAGGGTAAAGAGGCTGCGGCCAAGGTCCCCAAACAATTCTGGGAACGCTTGTCCGAACAGTTTTGTGGTGATGACAGCACAGACATAGAAGAGAATCGCTACGAGGCCGATGACCGAGGCCATGCCGGGTATTGCGGAGAGCAGGGCTCCAACGACACGTCGAATGCTCGGAATCTTATTGATTAAGCGAAGGACTCGAAGTACCCGTAGCGAGCGAAGCACCGCGAAAGGCCCAGAGGCAGGGATGAGCGCGATGCCGACCACGACAAAGTCAAAGACACACCAAGGATCTTTGAAAAAACGCCACCCCCGTGCAAGCAGTAGGCAGACGATTTCAGCGACGAAGACGGTCAGAATGGCGTGGTCTGCGGCGATAAGGGTTTCCCCGTAGGCGGCCATGATTCTCGGGCTGGTCTCCATTCCGAGAATGGCCGCGTTAATGAGGATGAGGGTGATGATGCTGTTCTGAACCCATGGCTGCGCCCAGAACCGCTCAATTGCAGCCTTCCAGGGAGGTAGTTGGGGGTCAATGGTTGGAGACATGCTTTTCATGAGAGGCGAGCAGAGGGGTCAGTGGGCCATAGTATTTCGGGCAGATGCGTGCTCTGACTTGAAGTCTTCAAACCGGTCAGACCCGGGTCCGAGCAAGCGCCGCCGAGGCGTAGATTACACCCAGTTTGGCAGCGGGGATTCCTCGAATTTCGGCAAATTCATGTGCGAACGAGATCTCACCCCATAGAGGTGCGAGTCCTGAGTTTTTATATTCAAACTAGGGTTTTCATGAACTTTTTACACCAGGACTTGTCCAGACCCCGTTAAGCCGATAGACTCCGCACAGCCAAAAAGGCTTTTCAGTGGAGGGCTTTATGCCGCGTTCGATTCGTTTCGGCGATTACGTCCAGGCCATCACGGTCGATACAGACGAGGTCGCCTATTCCAAGCTCATGTCCCGGCCGCTGTTTGATCAGCAGGGCAATGAGGTTCCTCAAAAACCCGAGAAGATGCGACTTGGTGGAATGGACGTTTACAAGCTCCTCCAGCCCTATCTCTCTGTTCGGTTCATGGAACAGGCCAAGGCAGTGGTTCCGCTTGCGGCCTATCTGGCGCTCTTCCAGCTCCTGGTGCTGAACCAGAGTATTCAAGACTCTGCCACTCTAGGCCTGGGGCTGCTGGCAGTGATGGTCGGTCTGATGATTTTCCTCGAGGGTCTGAAGCTCGGTCTTATGCCGTTCGGAGAGATCATTGGTAGCAAACTCCCCCTGAAATTACCGCTGGTGGGGGTCCTGTTCATTGCGTTCCTGTTGGGGATCGGCGTGACCTTCGCCGAGCCTGCCATCGGCGCCCTGCAGGTGGCCGGCCAGATTGTCGACCCGAAGAACGCCCCGTATCTGTATACGCTGTTGAACGACCGGGTGGATGCCACTGTATTGGTCGTGGGTGTGGGCGTGGGGATCGCAGCCGTGATCGGCACCATGCGCTTCCTCTACAACTGGAGCCTCAAGCCGCTCATCTACATGAGCCTGGTGCCCTGTGTGCTGCTCACCGGCTACGCCTTTGTGAACCCCGACCTCCGCACCATGATCGGTCTGGCCTGGGACTGCGGCGCGGTTACCACCGGGCCCGTGACAGTGCCGTTGGTGTTGGCCTTGGGGATTGGCGTGGCCACGGCGGGCGGGGCTGGCGACAGCAAACTGCAGGGCTTCGGCATCGTGACCCTGGCCTCACTCTTTCCCATCATGGCAGTGCTTGGTCTCGCCATCTTCTATCAAATGACGGTTCCTGTTGAGACGATCCTTGCAGAGGCTGCGGCCAAACAGGCCAGTCTCGCTGCGGCTGCGGCAGCCACGGGCCCCGTGGATTGGTGGACAGTCTCGCCAGGCATGGAGGTTGTTGGAGGTGTGCGCGCCATCGTTCCGCTGGTCATCTTCCTGATGATCGTGCTCTTCATTGTGTTGCGCGAGAAGCTTCCGAATGCCTTCATCATTTTCTACGGCATCTTCCTATCGGTGCTTGGCATGTGTGTGTTCAGCGTGGGCCTTACCTACGGCCTTGCAAAGCTCGGCGACGGCGCGGGGGGGCTGGTGCCTGGCCTCTTTACTGCGATTGAAGCCATGCCAAACGCGCCCTTGTACTCGGCCGGTGTGGGCATCTTCATCGCCGCGCTTTTTGCATGGATTCTTGGCTTTGGTGCCACGCTGGCCGAACCTGCGCTCAACGCCCTTGGGCTTACGGTCCAAAACCTCACCAACGGCTCATTCAAGAAATCCATGCTGATGTATTCGGTGTCGTTCGGTGTGGCCATCGGCATCATGCTGGGCATCGTCAAGCTGATCTTTGACTTCAGCATCCTCTACATCCTGATCCCTGGCTATGTGCTGGGCGTGATACTGACCTATCTGTCCACCGAGGAGTTTGTGAATGTGGGCTGGGATAGTGCTGGCGTGACGACAGGTCCTGTGACGGTGCCATTGGTGCTCGCCATGGGACTGGGCTTCGGCAAAGCCGTGGGCGCGGTAGAGGGCTTTGGCATCCTGGCAGCCGCCTCGATCTGCCCGATTGTGTCAGTGCTCGCACTGGGTGTTTTCGTCCAGTGGAAGGTCAAGCGTGAAAACGACAAGGCCCTGGCCGAGGCCGAGGCCGAGACCAAGGCTGTCGCAGAGGCTGCCACGGCAAGATGACTCTTCGGATAAACAGCCAACCAAACATATTTTTTGAGGGAGCCAAAGATGGCCAAACGTAAATTAGTGAACCTGACAGAAGTCTCCTTGATCACCTGCGTTGTGCAGAAGGGGATGGCAGACGCAATTAACCAGTCGCTTTTGGATGCGGGGGTGCAGGGTGCCACCGTCCACCAGGGTGTTGGTACTGGTATCCGGGAGAAGATGGGATTTCTCGGCGTTGCCGTGGAGGTGGAGCGTGAGATCATCAGCGTGCTGGTGGCCAAAGACCAGCTCACCAGAATTTTTGAGCGGATCTATTTGGCGGGCCGTCTCGACACCCCGGGCATGGGCTATGTCTATGCGACCCCGCTCGTTCAGGCTGCCACCTATGTGCCAGCGCATCTCCTTGAGGACCGTGGGCCAGGCAGCATGGGAGCCATGGCATGAGCCTCTCAACCTTCAAAAAAATTCCGGAGGGTGTTGTGCTCGATTACACCCGGGAGGTTACTGTCATTCTTTATGAGGGGGGTGCAGCGGAGATCGCCAAGATGTTGCTCGACCGTGGAATCACGGAAGTCTTTTACGACTCTGTGCGTGGCGCCCCGCTTGGACGCGCCTCCGAGTCCTCTGGCCTGCCAGAGATTCCCAAGACGGAGCAGCTCCACGCGGTTGTGGCGGCTGACCAGGCCGATTACATCATGGCGATGATTTACGATGCGGCCGAGCTCTACAAGCCTCAGCGTGGCATCGTCTTTGTCAACAAGTTGCTGATGTCGACTCGACACAGACTCCCGTCCGAACAAGAACTTGCAGCCCGAGCGGCCGCGTAACGTATCCAGAATTCTCTAGGAGCCACAGAACATGAATGAAGCCACCGAACAGCGTATTAAGAAGAATCGCCGCCGAATTTTTGATGCCGATTCATTTGTCCGTTTCAACACCGCTCAAACTTTGGTTGGTCGCTCGGCCATTGAGGAAAATCGTACGCTTGCCTTGGAGTCTTTCGCGGCGGAGGCCAGCGGAAATGGGACGCTACTTTCTGCAACCTTCGATGATGTGATTCGCAACCGTCTGGCCATCCTTGAGCAGCTGGAGCCAGGCACGGAAGAGCAGGAGCGCTTCAAGACCTCCATGACCAACCGGGTTCGGATTGAGGGTATCCAGCGCCGTGCGGCTGCAAATCGCAATGCCGTGAAGATCAATGAGATGCTCGTGAAGGTCAACAAGCTCATGGTGGAGATCAACATCCTCATCACTGCGCACAACAATGAGTTCTTTGATGTGATCGATGACCTCTCCAATTCCAATGCAGCCTGGGTAGATGGTGAACTAGAGGCTCAAATGAAGGCGGCCACGCACGACTCCAACGACGAGCGCGTTACGGAGAACACAGCCATGGTCACCGAGGTGCGCGAACTGGCGGAGAAGAATCGGACCTTCATCACCGAAATCTATGAGCACGAGGGTGAGAATCGCCATGCGCTCGAGAAAGATCTGGAGGACGTCATGGAATTGCGCAGCCAGATCGTGGCGCTGCGTGAGAAGGTGGTGGCCAATCAGCACCGCGTGGCCGATGGCATTGCGCTGCTGTAAGGCGGTTATGTCCGTATAAAAAAGCCGCCCTTGGGCGGCTTTTTTTATAGGCCGAGGTAATTCAATGC
>CAZPRT010000054.1:0-8320 GCA_964589205.1 uncultured Bordetella sp.
GCCACCAAATAGGCCTCGTTCTGGCCGGCAATTTTGCGAACGCGATACAGGACCGGAAAGGCCGTTTTGTACTCTGGAATGCCACGGCAGCCAATGCACATGGAGTTCTTGCGAGCGCCGGCCGCGGGATCGCCTTTGAGGCCTCCTGCTGGCGCCTGCGCCATGACGGGCTGGGCGGCCATGAGCAGGCCGACCATCCCAACTGAGAGTGCTGCACCCGCACACAACCGACCAAACGACGCTTGGAACATTGTTGTTTCCCCCAAATCACAAACCTGCGAAGTTTAGCATCGTTAAGGGGTTGTCGGCGGGTGTGCAAGGCCCTTCAGGAGAAAGCCATTGAGCCTGCGCACAAAGCCAGCAGGGTCCTCCGGCTGGCCTCCTTCAGCAAGCAATGCCTGATCGAACAACAGCCACACCAGGTCTCGAAGCGTGTCTGAGATGCCCTCAGAGACCTGGCTGCCGTCGGCCCCCAGGATCTGGCCACCGGACTGATCGGATTCGGCCACCAGCGCCTGGACCAATGGGTGATTGGGATTGAGCTCCAGTATGGGCTTGCGCTCTGGGGCCTTCTGGCCGGTGGCCTTCAGGATGCGCTCCAGGTGGCCACTGACATCCTGCGCATCCGAGACCAGGCAGCAGGCGGAGTCGGTCAGACGTTGTGTGAGTCGAACCTCCTTGACCTTCTCGCCAAGAATCTTCTGGGCCTTCTCGATGACTGGCTTGGCCTTCTTCTCCTCGTCCTTTGGCGTCTCGTCGGTCTTGTCCTTGAGCTTGCCGAGGTCGAGCTCACCCTTGGCCACAGACTGCAGGTGCTTTCCGTCGAACTCATTGAGAAAGTTCAGGACCCATTCGTCAATCCGGTCGGTCAGCAGCAGGACCTCAATGCCCTTTTTCTTGAAAATCTCGATGTGTGGGCTGGAGCGTGCAGCCGAGAGGTTGTCGGCCGTGATCACGTAGATCTTCTCCTGGCCCTCTTTCATGCGGCCGATATAGTCTTTCAAGGACACATCGGGCTCGTCGGCCTCACTGGCTGTGCTCACGAAGCGCATGAGCCCAGCGAGGCGGTCCTTGTTTGAAAAGTCTTCACCAAAGCCTTCCTTCAGGCACTGGCCAAATTCGGTCCAGAAGGTCTTGTAGTCCTCGGGCTTGTTCTCGGCCATGTCCTCCAGCAGGCCAAGAATTCGTTTGGCGCAGCCCTCACGAATGGCCTTGATGTCGCGGCTCTCTTGGAGAATCTCTCGCGAGACATTGAGTGGCAGGTCGGCGGAGTCCACCACTCCACGCACAAAACGCAGATAGTTTGGAAGGAGCTGTTCAGCGTCTTCCATGATGAAGACCCGTTTGATGTAGAGCTTGAGCCCATGCCGCTGCTGACGATCGTAGAGGTCGAAGGGTGCCTTGCCGGGAATGAAGAGCAGTTGTGTGTACTCGGTTCGGCCCTCCACCCGATTGTGGGTGTAGGCCAGGGGGGCATCCATGCCATGGGCAATGCCCTTGTAGAACTCCTTGTACTGCTCATCAGTGATCTCAGCCTTGGGCCTGGTCCAGAGGGCAGAGGCCTGGTTCACGGTCTCCCAGTCATCATGCTCGACATACTCAGACTTCTTTTCATCCCACTCGCGCTTCTTCATCTGAATGGGAATGCCGATGTGATCGGAGTAGCGCTTGAGAATCTCCTTGATGGACCAGTGAGAGAGCAGGTCGTCATGGCTCTTCTTGTCCTCTCCCTCCCCTTCAGCCTCTCGAAGGTGAAGAATGATCTCGGTGCCCCGCTCGGCCCGCTCAACGGGCTCGATGCTGAAGTCACCCGTGCCCTCAGACTCCCAACGAACCGCGTCACTGGCTGGCAGTCCCGCCCGGCGACTAATGACTGTGACGTGGTCTGCCACGATGAAGGCCGAGTAGAAGCCCACGCGAAATTGGCCGATGAGCGCGGAATCGCGGGCCGCGTCTCCGGACAGTCGGCCAAAGAACTCCTTGGTGCCGGAACGGGCGATGGTGCCCAGGTTGGCGATCACCTCCTCGCGGCTCATGCCAACCCCATTGTCTGAGATCGTGATGGTTCGGGCCTTGGAATCAAAGCCCACCCGGATGCGAAGTTCGGGGTCACCCTCGAAGAGCTTGTCATCTGCCAGGGCCTCCAGTCGGAGCTTGTCGCAGGCATCTGAAGCATTCGAGACCAGCTCGCGCAGGAAGATGTCGCGGTTGCTGTAGAGGGAGTGAATCATGAGGTGCAGCAGTTGCTTGACCTCGGTCTGGAATGAGAGCGTCTCTTTGGACATGAATCGTGGTCTCCGTGAAGAAGAGGGTTGGGTCTATGTTTAGGGAGAGGTGGGGACGCCACCCCACCTTTTCAACCCCCTTCAGACCGGGGCTGTTTAGGACGCCATCGGGGCGGGTGTCTGCAGCCTGCGGGGCTTGAACTTGAGTTCCAGGGCCTTGCCCTTGCGGGCCCGCTTGCCAATGAACGCCTTGAGGCTCGAGAGCCCAAGGGGTTCCTGGCCGGGCTTGCCTGCGCGTCCCTCGCCATGAATGACGAGACCGGTGGCCCCCACCGCAGCCGCATCCAGCAGCCTGTCGCCTTTGGGCTCCAGTTCCATGAGTGCCACACCTCGGCCGCCGGTGGCGAGCACCTTGATCTCATCAAGCCCGAAGACCAACAGCCGGCCCAAGGCCGACAGGCAGGCCACCGCGCCTTGGTCTGAAGGAAGTGCACGCAGCACACAGGGCGCGTCGCCCGCATCCAATGTCATGAACTGCTTGCCACTGCGGTTACGGCCAATGAGGCCATCGACCTTGGTGAGGAACCCTTGGCCTTGAACGGTGGCCACCAAGACCGTGGTGCCGGCGGCGGCGGCCAGGAAATGAACCGATTGGCCACCGGCCTCCATGTCGATGAGCGAGGTCAGGGGTGCGCCGTCGCCTCGGGCGCCTGGCAGGCTGAGCACCGGCACACTGAAGCTGCGGCCTGAGTTCGACAAGGCCACCAGGGCATCGACCGTCCGACACTCAAAGGTCGCATACAGGGCGTCTCCGGTCTTGAACTGAAAGAGCGCGGGGTCGTGCCCATGGCCTTGGCGGGAGCGCACCCAGCCGTTGACCGAGACCACCACCGTCACAGGCTCATCGAGCACCGGCGTCTCGACCGTGGCCTTGGCCTCTGCCTTGATCAGGGTTCTGCGGTCGTCTCCGAAGGCCTTGGCGTCGTCCTGCACCTCCTTGGCCACCGCCTTTCGAAGCGCCTTCTCGTTCTCTAGCAGTGTTCGTAGCTTCCCGGCCTGTTCACGAAGATCAGAGAGTTCCCGCTCGATCTTGATGGCCTCCAGACGGGCCAGCTGTCGGAGCCGAATCTCGAGGATGTCCTCGGCCTGAACCTCGGTGAGCCCAAACCGATCGATGAGGGCCGGCTTGGGCTCGTCGCTCTCACGAATCACTGCAATGACCTCATCGATCCTGAGCAGGGCAATCGAACGGCCCTCGAGAATGTGGATACGGCGTTCGGCCTGTTGCAGCCGGTGTGCGCTTCGGCGACGAACGGTCTCCGTTCGGAACGCCACCCATTGCGAGAGCACCTCAAGCACAGACAGGGAGCGCGGTCGGCCGTGGAGGTCCACCGCCACCAGGTTCATCGAGACTGAACTCTGCAACGATGTGTTCGCAAGCAAGAGCCTGGCAAACTCATCTCGATCGACCTTGGCGGTGCGAGGCTCAAAGACCAGCCGGACATCGGCGTCCTTTCCAGACTCATCCCGAACCGACTCGAGCTGGCTCAGCACCAACTGCTTGGTCTGTTGCTGCTCAGGCGAGAGTGACTTCTTGCCGGCCTTGACCTTGGGATTGGTGAGCTCCTCGATCTCTTCAAGCACCCGCTGGGAAGACACCCCATGGGGCAGTTCCTCGACCACCAGTTGCCATTGGCCCCGGGCAAGGTCTTCAAAGGACCAGCGGGCCCGCATCCGAATGGAACCGCGTCCGGCTGCATAAATGGCCGCGAGCTCCTCGGGACTGGAGATCACCTGCCCACCACCTGGGAAGTCAGGGCCCGGCAGGCAGGCCATGAGCGCCTCCTGCGAGAGCTTCGGGTTGTCAAGGAGTGCGAGCACCGCCGCCGCCACCTCACGCAGGTTGTGGGACGGAATCTCGGTGGCCATGCCCACCGCAATGCCAGAGGCCCCATTCAGTAGACAGACCGGCAGCCTGGCAGGCAGTCGAAGCGGCTCCTGAAAGGCACCATCGTAGTTCGGCCCAAAGTCGACAGTGCCCTCGTCGATCTCAGAGAGCAGGAGCTCAGAAAACTTGGTGAGCCGAGCCTCGGTGTAGCGCATGGCTGCAGCACCATCACCGTCGCGCGAGCCGAAGTTGCCCTGACCGTCGATCAGGGGGTAGCGCACCGTGAAGCCCTGGGCCAGACGAACCAGTGCATCGTAGGCAGACTGGTCTCCATGGGGGTGAAATTTGCCCAGCACATCGCCCACCACACGGGCAGACTTCACCGGCTTGGCCGCAGCGGAGAGCGACATGCGGTCCATGGCGAAAAGAATTCGACGCTGCACTGGCTTCATGCCGTCGCAGAGGTCGGGCAAGGCACGGCCCTTGACCACCGAGACCGCGTAATCAAGGTAGGCCCGCTCTGCGAAGTCGGCCAGCGACAGGTCTCCGTCGTCACCGCTGAAGGCGGCATTCATGCCAACGGGCGGCGGGAGGTCCGAGCCATCATCGGCGGGTAGATCCTCGAAGAGGTCTCCTGTTTCACGCGAGCCCATTAAATGTCCACCTCCACTTCATGCCCCTTTTCTTCAAGCCAAGCCCGACGCGCAGATGCCTCACCTCGGCCCATCAAGAGATTGAACCTGGCCATGGTGTCATCGACCCCATGGAGCCCGAGGGCCACAGGCATGAGGCGACGCGTGTCTGGATTGAGCGTCGTCTCCCAGAGCTGCTCAGCACTCATCTCACCCAGACCCTTGAAGCGAGAGATTCCCCAGGCTGTCTCTTTGAGCCCCTCCTGGCGAAGCTTGTCGAGCACATGGGTGAGCTCCCCTTCATCCAAGGCATAAATTTTTCGGGCGGGCTTCTTCGCACGCGCCTCGACATCCACACGGAAGAGCGGTGGGCGAGCCACGAAGACATGTCCACGGTCGATGAGCTGCGGAAAGTGCCGGAAGAAGAGTGTGAGCAGCAGCACCTGAATGTGTGAGCCATCGACATCGGCGTCGGACAGGATGCAGACCTTGCCATACCGCAGGCCTGTGAAGTCGACGGTGTCATGGGGGCCGTGTGGGTCCACGCCCAGGGCCACCGCAATGTCATGCACCTCGGCATTTGCAAAGAGCCGGTCGCGTTCGGCCTCCCAGGTGTTGAGCACCTTTCCCCGCAGCGGGAGAATGGCCTGGGACTCTTTGTCTCGGCCCATTTTGGCCGATCCGCCCGCCGAATCTCCCTCCACCAGGAAGATCTCATTGCGGGCAAGATCGGTGGACTCGCAGTCGGTGAGTTTGCCCGGCAGCACCGCCACACCCGAGCTTTTTCGCTTCTCCACCTTCTGGGCTGAACGCTGCCGCGACTGGGCCGCTCGGATGGCCAGGTCGGCGATCTTCTTGCCCGACTCCACATCCCGGTGAAGCCAAATCTCCAGGGGACCGCGCACCTGCGAGGCGATCAATCGCAGTGCGTCTCGACTGGTGAGCTTCTCTTTCGTCTGGCCCTGGAACTGGGGGTCTAAGACCTTGGCCGACAGCACAAAGCTGGCCCGAGAGAAGACATCTTCTGGGAGCAACTTCACGCCCTTGGGCAGCAGACCGTGCTGCTCGACAAAGCCCTTGACCGCCTGAAACAAGCCCTCCCGCAGCCCCGCCTCATGGGTGCCGCCCGCCGACGTGGGAATGAGGTTCACAAACGACTCCCGAACCACTGGGCCCTCGGCCGTGTAGGCCAAGACCCATTGGCCGCCCTCACCCTCTGCAAAGGTGTCATCGCCCGGGCCAACATGGCCCTCCTGGGCCCACAGGGGCACCACGAGATCCTGGGCCTCCAGCGACTCCATGAGGTAAGCACCCAGCCCACCGTCGTAGCGCCACTCTTGGCGTTGCCCAGACTTCTCTTGAACCAGCACCGTGGTGACCCCTGGCAGCAGAACAGCCCGGGCCTTGAGGCTTCGGGCGAGGTCTGCCAGCGGAATATTGCGGTCGTCGAAATACTTGGGGTCAGGCCAGACCTGAACGCGCGTGCCTGTGGCCCCCTTGGCCGGACCCACCTTGCGAAGCGGAGAGACCCGCTCACCGCCCTGAAACTCGATCTCCCACTGGGCATCATCGCGCCAGACCGAAACCTGAAGCCGGGTGGAGAGCGCATTGGTCACAGAGACGCCCACACCGTGCAGTCCGCCGGAGAAGGCGTAAGCGCCGCCCGCCCCCTTGTCGAACTTTCCGCCCGCATGCAGCCGGGTGTAAACAATCTCCACAACAGGAATTTTCTCCTCCGGGTGAGGCCCCACCGGAATGCCGCGGCCGTCGTCGGCCACGCTGATGCTGCTGTCGAGGTGTTGGGTCACCAAAATGGTGCGCGCATGCCCGGCCAAGGCCTCATCTGCTGCGTTGTCGATGACCTCTTGCACAATGTGCAATGGGTTCTCGGTTCGGGTGTACATGCCCGGCCGCTGCCGCACGGGCTCGAGCCCTTTGAGAACCCGTATGGATGATTCGTCGTACTGCTGTTTGCCTGTTGCCATGTTTAAAAAAAAGTTATCCCCAGGGGGTGTGGACAAGGGTCAGTGCAATGACACTTTCGTTGCAATTCATTTGGCTTGCGCTGGTGTGATCAAAAACTGACCATGCGGCTTCCCGCGACTTGACAAGCCAATTCAGAGTGGTTTGTCGCAGATCAAAATGCCATCTGGATCTGCAAAACACCACTCCCCAGGCCGCACCATCACGCCAGCCATGTCGATGACGACATCTCGCAGACCCTGATCCTGTTTGTGACTCTTGCGGGGGTGTGTGGCAATCGCCCAAACCCCGACACCTGCGTCGATGAGTTCACCCACATCTCTGACGCAGCCATTCACGACGATGCCAGCCCACCGATGTCGCTCGGCCATGAGGGCCAGGTTACCGCCCACCAGGGCACACCGGTCGCTACCGCCTCCGTCGACCATCAGAATCCGCCCCTCACCCGGCGTTTCCAAGGCCGCCCGAACAAGGCTGTTGTCCTCAAAGCACTTGAGGGTCACCACGCGGCCGGCCATCTGCTCGGCACCTCCGTAGTTTTGAAAAACAGGCGGTAGAACGCGGAGGGCGCCTGATTCCAGGAGGCCCTCATGGGCGTCGCAGAGGTCGGTGCTGGTCTTTTGGGCAGCCGGCTTGGGGCGGCGGTCGTTTGGTCGATTCATTTATTTAGTATGCCCTCAAAGATGTGGATGTCCTCTGAACGAAGCAGCACCTCGGTTTGACGCCCAGGCTCCAGGCGCAGCTCCTCGCAGAGCCGGGCCGTGAGCCTCAGCCTCAGGGGTGCGGAGAGGCCCTCCACCAAGCCTGTGAGCAGCACCTCTTGGCCCAGTGGAACCATGCCCACCACCCGGAGCCCGATGCGGTTTGGCGAATCGGGCAGGGCCTGCTTGAACATCGCACGCAGGCGAACGCCGGCAGACGGAATCATCCAACGCACGGGGCCATCCACGGGCTGTCCCTGGGATGGCGGCCGACTGACCTCCAAGGCATGGCTCCCCACACAGAGTCGCCCTGCTCGCCAGACCCCATCAAAGATATTCTGCTGGCCGAGCATGGCTGCAGCCCGCTCGTTGGATGGTCTCGCCAAAAGCGCCTGAGGCTCGCCTGTCTGCAGGATCTCACCGTCGGCCATGAGGCTCATCTGCTGGGACAGCATGGTGGCCTCCTGCAGATCGTGGGTGACCAGCACAATCGGAATCTCTAGCCGCTCGCGAAGCTCAACAAGCTCTGCATAGAGCGATTCGCGGGTGACGCGATCCACCGATGCAAAGGGCTCATCGAGCAGCAAAGCACCTGGCGAACGGGCCAGCGCGCGGGCCAAGGCGACCCGCTGTCGCTGGCCTCCAGAGAGCGCTGACGGCCGCCGAGCGTCCAGTCCAGAGAGGCCCACGCGCTCGAGCCACTGCAGCGCCTGATGGGCCCGACGCTCGGCCGGCACATCCATGAGCCCGGCCATGACGTTGCCCAAGGCCGTGAGGTGCGGAAAGAGGCCGTGGAATTGCGACACATAACCAATGCGCCGAACCTGCGGCGGCAGGTGAATGGACCGGCTGGCGTCGAACCAGGCACGATCACCCAGAGACATCTGGCCG
>CAZPRT010000055.1:0-8225 GCA_964589205.1 uncultured Bordetella sp.
ATTCGCCGTGCCGACCTGCAGGCCGTGCTGCTCGATCGGGCCAAGGCCTTGGACATACCGGTTCTTTGGGGCCAACACATTCGGGCTGATGCGGCCACACACGCCTCAGCCACGGCTGTCTGGGTTGGCGCCGATGGGCTCTGGAGCCAGTTGAGATGCGCGGTGCCACAGGCGCAGGCCCCAAAGGCCACAGGTCAGGCGGCCATTCGTGGCCTTTTGCACATCTGCCCCAACCCTCGGTCTGAGATGGGGCGCGAGATCACCGTCTGGTGTGGGCAAGGCGCCCACCTGGTGGGCTATCCGCTGGGCCGACATGAATCGTACGGTTTCGTCTTGATCCACCCTGCACTGCCCGACATGGCCCAAGGCTGGTCGAGTGCCGTAACACCCGCTGAGCTGACCCCCATTTTCTCAGCCTGCCACGGCATGCTGAGGGACATTCTCGGCTCCGTTGATGACTGGCGAGGCTGGGCACTTCATGCCACACCACCACTGCCAGGCCCAGAAGTGTTGCATCACGGCAGGCTGGCCCTGATTGGAGATGCCGGTCACGCCATGCGGCCCCACCTGGCGCAGGGCGCCGCCATGGGGCTCGAGGATGCATGGACACTCGCACAGTGCCTGCATGATGCCGGGCCCAGCCGGCTGGAGCTGGCCCTGGCCCGATACGGTGCCGCCCGTTGGTCACGGGTTCGACGCGTGCAACTTCGGGCCGCACGCAGCGGGAGCATCTTCCAGCTCGCTGGGCCGATGGGCCTGGCTCGAAACATGGCCTTGCGACTCATGGGCCCACGGCTCATGGACCAGGCCTGGCTGTGGGCCTTCTAGTTCAACTTCCGGCAGACGTGGGTCTGGAGGTGGGCCATCAGGCCATTGGGGGCAGCCGCAAGCCACTTGGTGAAGGTGTCGTCGAAGAACAAGATCTTCCCCTCGCCCATGGGCTCCTTGAAGGCCCGCTCACTCAGGTAGCGGTAACGGCTCCTGGTGCAATCGAACTGGACCAAGAAGCGGTAGGACGAGGCCTCTTTTTCATCAGGGGCTGACAAATTCTTCACGATCCAAAACGTGCGCATGCCACCCTCGCGTTTCAAGAACGGCTCCTCGTAGAACCAGGTATGGTTCTCGCCCTGGGCGTACTGAACCCAATCGGCCGCGGCCGGCCCGCTCACCAGCATGAGTGCCATCAGCCAGTTCCAACGAATGCTCTTCATGGTGCTCCCCGACAAAAGGCGGCCTCCAGGGCTTGCAGAAGGCCGAGAACGCGAGTGTCCGTGATTCTATAGAACACGAACTTGCCCTCACGACGCGGCTGAATCAAGCCCTCGGCCCGCAGCACCCCAAGCTGCTGAGAGAGACTGGGCTGCTGAATGCCCGTGAGCTGCTCGAGCTCACCCACGGAGCGCTCTCCCTCCGTGAGCTGACACAACAAGACCAGGCGGTCTTCATTGGCCATGGACTTCAGAAAGGCAGCCGCAAATCCAGCAGACTGCCGAACGGACTGGATGTCGAGGGTTTCAGAGGGCATTGATCGGAATCTTCACATATGACGTTCCATTGGACTCTTTCGGCGGCAGATGTCCAGCACGAATGTTGATCTGGACCGCCGGCAGAATCAGCACTGGCATCTCGAGGGTTGCATCTCGCTTTTTACGCATCTCGACGAACTGTGACTTGCTGATGCCTTCGTGCACATGGATGTTCTTGGCCCGCTGCTCGGCCACCGTTGTCTGGAACGCAATGGGCCGATCGGTGGGTGGATAGTCATGGCAGACAAAGAGACGTGTCTCCGGCGGCAGGCTCAGGAGCTTCGAGACGGAATCATAGAGGGTCTCTGCATCACCACCGGGAAAGTCACAGCGAGCGGTTCCCACATCCGGCATGAACAAGGTATCGCCCACGAAGACCGCATCCCCAACCTTGTATGCCACGCAGGCGGGTGTGTGGCCGGGAACAGAGATCACCTGCGCATGTAAGCCCCCAATGGTGAAGACTTCCTCGTCCTTCAGCAGCACATTGAACTGCGACCCATCCGTTTGGAACTCGGGCTCCAGGTTGAAGATGCCCTTGAACATTTGCTGCACGTTGGTGATCTGGCTGCCGATGCCAATCTTGCCGCCCAGCGTCTGCCTGAGATACGGGGCCGCGCTCAGGTGGTCTGCATGGGCGTGGGTCTCCAGAATCCACTCCACCTGAAGTGCGTTGGCTCTCACGTACTCAACAACCTTATCTGCTGAATCGGTCTTGGTGCGGCCCGACTTGGGGTCGTAATCGAGGACCGAGTCGATGATCGCTGCAGAGGTTCCGGGGCCAGCATGAATGACGTAGGTGACCGTCCAGGTCGCCGGATCGAAGATGCCATGCACATGCGGGTTTTGCGAGGTGCTGCTCATGACTTGCTCCTTTTCAATTAAGATATAAATAGTTTATTGACAAATATATTATATGTCAATAGAATGATCGCAAACAATCCAAAACCCACCCTCAACAAAGGACCACAACATGACGATTGACTGGATTCACTTCACCCCCTGGACATCCCTGGCGGGTGGAGTCCTGCTGGGCGTTGCATCTGCGGCGCTCATCCTGGCGAGCGGCCGCGTGCTGGGAATCAGCGGCATTCTGGGCGGACTGCTCGCCCCCAAACGCGGCGACACCAGTTGGCGGGTGTTCCTGCTGCTCGGAATGCTCCTGGCACCCGTCACGCTGGGCCTCATTGCACCCGAATTGGTCAGCGCGCCCCGCATTGAAGCCGGTGGCGCTGCCATCGTGGCCGCCGGTCTCTTGGTGGGCCTGGGCACACGGTACGGTGCAGGCTGCACCAGCGGTCACGGCGTCTGCGGCCTATCGAGGCTCTCGCCGCGTTCGCTCGTGGCCACACTGGCCTTCATGGCCGCAGGCTTTGTCACCGTCTACATCGCACGCCACATCCTCTAACCTCCCGGAGACTTTATGAACCGCGTCATTGAATTTTTCATCGGCCTTCTTTTCGGCTGGGGGCTCCTGATTTCCGGCATGACAGACCCTGCAAAGGTCATTGGATTTCTCGACCTGGCCGGCCAATGGGATCCGTCGCTCGCATTTGTCATGGGCGGCGCCATCCTGGTGGGGTTGTTCGGCTTTGCCGCAGCCAAGAAACGCACGCAAAGCCTGCTCGGGGGGACCATGCAACTGCCGTCCTCGCGCGACATTGATCGCCGCCTGGTGCTCGGCTCCCTCGCCTTTGGTGCCGGCTGGGGCATTGCCGGGTTTTGCCCGGGCCCTGGCATCGTCTCCATGGGCGCCGGCGAATCCAAGGCCGCACTCTTCGTCTTGTCCATGGTGGCCGGCATGTTGATGTTCGAACTTCTCAACCGCCGACCCAACGCCTCCAGCGCGACTGGCGCCGGAGCGTGACATGGGCCTTGGGCCGGTGCGATCGCCCATGATCGAGTGGGCACGCGGCTACGACCGCACCACCCTGTCGAGTGACCTCACGGCCGCGACCATCGTCACGGTCATGCTGATCCCGCAGAGTCTCGCCTATGCCGCATTGGCTGGCCTCCCACCCCAGGTTGGCCTGTATGCCAGCATCGCCCCGCTGCTGCTCTATGCCGTGTTCGGCAGCAGCCGCGTGCTGGCCGTGGGGCCCGTGGCGGTGGTCTCACTCATGACGGCGACCGCCATCGGCGACTTGGCGCGGACCGGCACGGAGGCCTACTGGGCGATGGCCATCACCCTGGCCTTCATGTCGGGCTTGATGCTGCTGCTCATGGGCATCCTGCGGCTCGGCTTCTTGGCAAACTTCCTGAGCCATCCGGTCATCTCAGGCTTCATCACCGCCTCGGCACTTCTCATTGCAGCCGGCCAGCTCAAGGTCATCCTTGGCCTCACCGTGGAGGGCCATCACTTCATGGAACTGGCCATCGGTCTGCTCCAACAAGCATCAGAGGCACACCTGCTGTCCGCGGGCATCGGTGTGGCCACGATCGCCTTCCTCCTCTGGGCGCGGCGAGGCGCCAAGCCATTGCTGCAACGCCTGGGCTTGGGGCCGAGGCTTTCAGATGGCCTCTCAAAGGCCGCCCCGGTGGCCAGCATCGCGGCAATGGCCCTCTTCGCATGGGCCTATGAATGGCAAGACCAGGGTGTTCGAATTGTCGGCACCGTGCCGCAGGGCCTGCCGCCATTCACCCTGCCCTCGCTCGACTGGTCGATCTGGCAACAGCTGGCGCTTCCCGCCTTGCTCATCAGCGTGGTGGGCTTCGTGGAGTCGGTCTCGGTGGGACAGACCCTCGCGGCCAAGCGCCGTCAGCGGGTTGTGCCCAACCGGGAACTGGTTGCATTGGGTGCAAGCAACCTGGGGGCTGGCATGACTGGCGGATTCCCCGTCACAGGGGGGTTTGCACGCTCTGTGGTGAACTTTGACGCAGGCGCGCAGACCCCAGCCGCCGGCATCTTCACGGCCCTGGGCATCTTGCTGGTCACCCTACTGCTCACACCCGCCCTCTATCACGTGCCCCAGGCGGTGCTCTCTGCAACCATCGTGGTGGCCGTACTCTCGCTGGTGGACCTGAAAACATTGCGCAGCACATGGGCCTACTCTCGCGCAGACTTCTCAGCCGTCGTCTTCACGATCCTTACAACCCTGGCCGCGGGGGTGGAGGCTGGCCTGATGGCCGGCGTCCTGCTCTCACTGCTCCTTCACCTCTACAAGACAAGCCGTCCGCACATTGCCGAGGTGGGTCTGGTTCCCGGGACTGAGTATTTTCGAAATGTCCTGCGTCACCAAGTGCACACAAGCCCGTACCTCACGAGCCTGCGAGTCGATGAGAGCCTGTATTTTGCGAATGCCCGAATTCTGGAAGACAAGGTCAATGCAGTGGTCGCGGAGCGCCCTCTGCTCAAAGACCTGGTCTTGCAGTGTTCAGCCATCAACGACATCGATGCCAGCGCACTCGAGAGCCTCGAGGCCATTGACCAGCGGCTTCGAGAGGCAGGCATCCGGCTGCACCTCAGCGAGATCAAAGGGCCGGTGATGGACAGGCTCCAGCGCACCGGTTTCCTCGACCATCTGAGTGGTCAGGTGTATCTCACCCACTATCAGGCGATTGCCGCGCTGGCTCCAGACATCCTGGCCTTCTCCAAGAGCGGCACGCCCACCCGCTAGGTGCATGCGCCAAATACATTTGGCGACGGATGCGGCAAACTCTCGTCATGTCTCAAATGCCACTGCCCCACGAAATTCGGCGTCGCCGCACCTTTGCCATCATCTCTCACCCAGACGCCGGCAAGACCACCCTCACCGAGAAACTCCTGCTCTACGCAGGCGCCATTCACATCGCCGGCAGTGTCAAGGCCCGCAAGGCTTCCCGACACGCCACCTCCGACTGGATGGAGATCGAGAAACAGCGTGGCATTTCGGTTGCGAGTTCGGTCATGCAGATGGAGTACCGGGATCACGTCATCAACCTGCTCGACACACCGGGGCACAGAGACTTCTCCGAGGACACCTATCGGGTGCTCACGGCCGTGGACGCAGCCCTGATGGTCATCGATGCGGCCAATGGTGTGGAAGCGCAGACCCTCCGTCTGCTACAAGTCTGCCGCGCAAGGAACACGCCCATCCTCACCTTCGTCAACAAGATGGACCGAGAGGTCCGCGAGCCCATTACCCTGATGGACGAGCTTGAGCAAACCCTGGGCATGGCCGTGGTTCCCTTCACATGGCCTGTGGGCATGGGCAAGCGCTTTCACGGTGTGATGGACCTCCGAGCAGACCAGATGCGAGTCTTTCAGGCGGGGGAAGACCGCGCACGCGAGATCGACGATGTGATCGATGGCCTGCACAATCCCGTTCTGCTCGAGCGCTTCGGGGCTGAGTATCGTCAGGCCCGAGAGGAGATCGACCTGGTGCAGGGTGCCTCCGCGCCCTTTGATCAGGCCGCATTCCTGGCAGGCCAGCAGACGCCTGTGTTTTTTGGATCCGCCGTGAACAACTTTGGGGTGCGCGAGATCCTCGATGCGCTGGTCGAACTGGCACCCGCCCCCCAGCCGAGGGTGACACTTCAGCGGCCCGTTCAGGCCGACGAGCCCAAATTCAGCGGCGTGGTTTTCAAGATCCAGGCCAACATGGATCCCGCACACCGCGACCGCATTGCATTTCTGCGCATCTGCTCAGGGCGCTTCGAGCGCGGCATGCCGCTCAAGGTGTGTCGGAACAACAAGGAAATTCGCCCACGCACCGTGGTCTCCTTTTTGTCCCAGCGCCGCGACCTGCTGGAGGAAGCCTATTCGGGCGACATCATCGGCATTCCCAACCACGGACTTTTGCAACTGGGTGACACGCTCACCGAGGGTGAATCACTTCAGTTTACGGGGCTGCCCTTCTTCGCCCCTGAACTCTTCCGAGCCGTGGAGGTGGCCGACCCCATGCGCAGCAAGCAACTGCGGGCGGGACTCACCCAGCTTGGTGAGGAGGGCGCCATTCAGGTCTTTCAGCCGCACGACGGCGGCCAGCTGCTGCTCGGTGCTGTGGGCATGCTGCAGTTTGAAGTGGTGGCCCACCGCCTGAAGACGGAATACAACGTCGAGGCTCGCATGATGGGCTCCAAGTTCGCACTGGCCAGATGGGTCACGGCTGATGATGAGCGCGCCCTCAAGGGATTCATCGAATCCAACGCACATCGAATTGCCTACGATGCCGTGGGCGCCCCAACCTTCCTGGCCGCCTATCAGTCAGAGATCAGTGTGGCCCAAGAGCATTGGAAGGACATCCGATTCCACAGCATGCGCGAGCATGCAGGCCTGGTCTTTCAGAACCAGTAGGCTCAAGCCCCTCAACGCAAGGGAATGTTGGTGGACTTCTGGGTTCGCCGAACCGATGACTGACGGCCATCGACCACAAGGCTCACCTCGAGCTGCTTGAGTCGCTTGTGGCTGGTGAAGATCGGCAGATCAAGATTCATGAGCTGATCAGGCTTGGCACAATTCCATTCAAAGGAATACGCCAGCTCACTGTGGCCACCCTTGACCGTGCCGGTGAACATGGACGATTCCGCAACCACTGACGTAGGCTGACAGCCTGCAGCAGTGGGCGGCGCCACCAGATTGCTCGGGTCTTCGAGACGCTTGCGCAGGTTCGACACCTGTGCGCGTTGGGCATCTGTCTTGGGTGCATGCTCAAAGCCAAGCAGGCTCTCCATGGGCACGCGAAGCATGCCCTGAATGCGCCCTTTTTCGATTGACAGCTCAAGCTCTCCCTGACCGTGGGCATGGGCGTGATGGTGGGCATGTGGCTTGGTCTGGGCCGCTGCGACGGAGACCACCAGACCAAGCATGAGGCCCAAGGTGCAATGAAGTGATGTGGATTGCATGAAAGTGCTCCTTTCCATTTCAACCTAGCACAGCTGTCAAGGGGTCTCGTGAAGCTCGTAGGCGTGGGTGATCTCGGCCGTGGCGCCAAGCATCTTGGTGGCCGAGCAGTACTTGCTGTGGGAGAGGGAAATGGCGCGCTCCACCAGATTGGCCTTAAGGTTTTTGCCGGTGATTCGAAACAAGAGATGAATCTTGGTGAAGACCTTTGGATCGGTCTCGGCCCGCTCAGAGGTGGTGATCACCTCACAGCCCACCATGTGCAGGCCACTCTTGCGCAGGATGAGCACGACATCGTAGGCCGTGCAGGCAGCCGCACCCGACAACACGGTCTCCATGGGGCGAGGGCCAAGGTTTCGTCCCCCGCCCTCGGGCGCACCGTCCATCACGAAGCTATGCCCGGAGCCTGTCTCGGCGATGAAGCTCATGGTGTCGCCGCCAGCCCAACGAATTGTGCAGTTCAATGAATGCTCCCCCGTCGAATTAAGTTTGAAGTTATGCAGTTGTTAGTCTTTGAGCCTCAGTATGACAAATAGATGCTGTGCACACCCATGTCATGCCGAGCCCAGACAGGCGACTCGATGGGCCTGCGCCTGGGCCTGAATCTCCGCTCGCCGCTCCTCAGAGAGCCGGTCTAGATTCTTGAGCTGCATGACCATGCGCTGATTTCTGCGCAACCCCTCTTGGTGCCGAAGGAGAAAATCCCAGTAAAGGGTGGTGAAAGGGCAGGCCCGCTCACCCACGGACTCATCGGGCCGAAATTGGCAGGAGCCACAGTAATTGCTCATTCGAGAGATGTACTTTCCAGTGGCGACATAGGGCTTGCTGGCCATCAGCCCACCATCGGCGTACTGGCTCATGCCCAGAACATTCGGCAG
>CAZPRT010000056.1:0-8209 GCA_964589205.1 uncultured Bordetella sp.
GGGCCTGCAGGTCGTCATCGATGGCCCGGTGGGCTGCGAGAACCTGCCGGTCACTTCGGTTCTGCATTACACCGATGCGCTGCCGCCGCATGAACTGCCCATCGTGGTCACCGGCCTCGCCGAAGAGCAGCTCGGCCGCGAAGGCACCGAAGGCGCCATGCACCGCGCCCATGCCAGCCTGGATCCAGACCTCCCCGCCGTGGTGGTCACGGGCTCCATTGCCGAAATGATCGGCGGCGGCGTGACCCCCGAGGGCATGAACATTGCGCGCTTTCTGCCACGCACGATCGATGAAGACCAGTGGCAGGCGGCCAACCGCGCCATGCTCTGGCTCTGGACGGAATACGGCACGAAGAAGGTGCCCGAGGCCAAGCCCGTGGGCCCTGGCGAGAAGCCCAAGGTCAACATCATTGGGCCGGCCTATGGCAGCTTCAACATGCCCAGCGACCTCGCCGAGATTCGGCGGCTCGTCGAGGGCATTGGCGCCGAGGTGAACATGGTCTTCCCCTTGGCCGCACACCTCTCCGAGGTGCCCAAGCTCGCCGAGGCCCATGCCAATGTCTGCATGTACCGTGAGTACGGCCGCCTGCTCTGCGAGGCCCTGGATCGCCCCTACCTGCAAGCACCCATTGGCCTGCACAGCACCACGGCATTCCTGCGGGCGTTGGGCGAGGCCCTGGGCATCGACCCCGAGCCCTTCATCGAAAAAGAGAAGCACACCACCATCAAGCCCATCTGGGATCTCTGGCGCTCGGTCACCCAAGACTTCTTTGGCACCGCAAGCTTCGGTGTGGTGGCGAGCGAGACCCACGGCCGTGGCATTCGGCACTACCTGGAAGAAGAACTCGGCCTGCCGTGCAACTTCGCCATCACCCGCAAGCCCGGCGAAAAAACCAACAACGACGAGATCCGAACACTCGTGCAGACCAAGACACCCTTGGTCTTGTTTGGCTCGTACAACGAGCGCATGTACCTCGCCGAGGTGGCCGGGCGCGCAAGCTACATCCCGGCCTCATTCCCAGGCGCCATCATTCGCAGGCACACGGGCACCCCCTTCATGGGCTATGCCGGCGCGGTCTACCTGTTGCAGGAAGTCTGCAACGCACTCTTCGATGCCCTGTTCCACATCCTGCCCCTGGGCACCGACATGGACAAGGTCGACCCAACCCCGGTGGGTGCACGCACCCATGCCGACCCAGGCCTCAACTGGACGCCCGACGCACAGGCCCTGCTCGCCAAGATGGTCTCGGCCCAGCCGGTGCTGCTGCAGATTTCCGTGGCCAAACGCCTGCGCGACCGCGCCGAGCGCGATGCCCGCGAGGCCGGCGAAGACAACATCGATGCCGCGCGGCTTCAGCAGGCCCACGACGCGGTCTACCTCGGAGCGGTCTCATGAGCCCGCTTCGCACCCCACATCTCCAGCAGCCGCAGGCGAGCTGCTGGGGCACAGAACGTCGCAACACGGTGTTGCGGCTGCCCATTCCACGCGGGCCCGGCGTGGATTTGGTCGACAAGACCAACTCAAAGGAGAACCTCCATGAGCAATAACACCAGTCTGTCCGGTCTCACGGACGAGGAAGCCCAAGAGTTCCACACGTTTTACATGCAGGGCTTGGTCGGCTTTAGCGCCATCGCAGTTGTGGCCCATATCCTCGTGTGGGCCTGGCGTCCTTGGTTCTTCTGACCCTTCATCTCTAAAAGGGGACATGTCATGCAACAGGTCGGTCATCTGAATAGTCGTCCACAACAAAAGGAAGCTTCGTTTCCTTTTGTGGTGATCTTCGCCCTCACATTTGTTGTGTTTTTTGTGATCGCTGTCACTGCGCAGGTGCTGATGCTGAACTGGCGTTCGTGGTTCCCGGGGGCTGAAAACAGTCGAACCATCACTGGTGGCGTAAGGGCAGCGGTTTACACCCTCATGTCACACCTCACTTAGGAGTCATCAATATGTGGCGTATTTGGAAACTATACGACCCGCTCCGTGCCATGTTGGTGCAGGGCGTTTTTCTGTTTGGGCTGGCAGCCATGATTCATCTCATTCTGCTCAGCACCGCACGCTTCAACTGGATGGACGGAATGAGTCAGGCCGAGTACACGGCTGCGATTCAGAACTCCTCCATGCCAAAGAAGTAAGTCAAGTGCTGGACGGTGGGTGGGTGGCAGTCAACATGCCTGCGGCCCACTCACCCATCCTCTGAAGGAGAACAAAATGGCCATGCTGAGTTTTGAAAAAAAATACAGGGTTCGCGGTGGAACCCTGCTGGGCGGAGATCTATTCGATTTCTGGCTCGGCCCTTTCTATGTTGGCTTTTTCGGTGTCCTGACCATTTTCTTCGCCTTTTTGGGAACAGCGCTCATCCTTTGGGGCGCTTCACAGACGGGTGTCTGGAACATTTGGCAGATCAACATTGCGCCGCCCGATTTGAAATACGGGCTGGGCCTTGCGCCATTGGCCGAGGGCGGCCTCTGGCAGATCATCACGGTTTGTGCCATTGGGGCCTTTGTCTCCTGGGCCCTGCGCGAGGTTGAAATTTGCAGGAAGCTCGGCATGGGCTATCACGTGCCGGTGGCCTTTAGCTTTGCCATCTTTGCCTATGTCACCCTGGTGGTCATTCGGCCGTTGCTTCTTGGCGCCTGGGGCCATGGCTTTCCCTACGGCATCCTGAGCCACCTCGATTGGGTCTCGAATGTGGGCTATCAGTTCCTGCACTTCCATTACAACCCAGCCCACATGATTGCGGTCAGCCTGTTCTTCACCACCACCTTTGCACTGGCCTTGCATGGCTCGCTCATCCTCTCGGCCACCAACCCAGGCAAGGGCGAGACGGTCAAGACGCCCGAGCATGAGGACACCTTCTTTCGCGACACCATCGGTTATTCCATTGGCACCCTGGGCATTCACCGGCTTGGCCTCTTCCTGGCCCTGGCCGCAGGCTTCTTCAGTGCGGTCTGCATTGTGATCAGCGGCCCGTTCTGGACACAAGGCTGGCCGGAGTGGTGGGGTTGGTGGCTGCGTCTGCCCATCTGGTCGTAGTGGCTCGCAATTCGGAGAACAAACATGGCTGAATATCAAAATCTCTTCACGCAGGTTCAGGTCGAGGCGCCGAGTTATATGGGCGTACCACTCGATCGCCCGCGTGACAACCGTGAGCGCATGGGAGGGCCTTGGCATTGGCACCTGGCCGGTCGGCTGGGCAATGCGCAACTCGGCCCCATCTACCTGGGCTTCACCGGCATTGCATCCATCATCTTCTTCCTCATTGGCTTTACCGCCATTGGCTGGAACTACCTGGTCCAGGTGAACTACAGCCCCATCGAGTTTGTGCGCCAACTCTTCTGGCTCTCGGTCGACCCCCCGCCGCCCGCCTATGGCCTGTCCATTCCGCCGCTCAACGAGGGTGGCTGGTGGCTCTTCTCGGGCTTCTTCATCACGGTGTCCATCCTGCTGTGGTGGGTACGCACCTACCGGCGCGCGGTCGAGCTCAAGATGGGCACGCATGTGGCCTGGGCGTTTGCTGCAGCCATCTGGCTCTACCTGGTGCTGGGCTTTTTCCGCCCGGTGCTCATGGGCAGCTGGGGTGAGGCCGTGCCCTTTGGCATCTTCTCGCACCTCGACTGGACAACTGCATTCTCACTGCGCTACGGCAACCTGTTCTACAACCCGTTCCATATGCTCTCGATCGCCTTCCTCTATGGATCGGTGCTGCTCTTTGCCATGCACGGCGCCACCATCCTGGCCGTCAGCCGCTACGGCGGCGAGCGCGAAATCGAGCAGATTGTCGATCGCGGCACCGCCTCGGAACGCGCAGGCCTCTTCTGGCGCTGGACGATGGGCTTTAACGCCACGATGGAATCGATTCACCGTTGGGCCTGGTGGTTTGCAGTGCTCACCTGTGTGACCGGTGGCATTGGCATTCTGCTCACCGGCACGGTCGTGGACAACTGGTACCTCTGGGCCGTGAAGCACCACGTGGCGCCGGCCTATCCGGCCATCTGGGGCCCTGTGATCGATCCAGCCTTGCCGGCGGCGGCCGCACCCGCAGCCATGCCTGCAGTCGCCCCCGCACAGTAAAGGAGCCTTCCATGATTTCCACACATTTCACGCGTGCGCTTCTGGCGGGGGTCGGCCTCACCCTCCTGCTCACGGGCTGCGACCGTCCCCCGGTGGATGTCGATCAAATCGGCTACCGCGGCACGGGCATGGAGAAGGTCACCAACCCGCGCACGGAGGCCAAGCTGGTGGCGGCCAACCAGGCACCGGAGGCCCTGGGCCCAGCCGAGCCCGGTGGCCCACTGGCCAAGAATGTCTACAAGAACGTTCAGGTGCTCGGCAACCTGACTGTCAATGAGTTCAATCGGCTCATGGTGGCCATGACCCTCTGGGTCGCACCCGAGCAGGGCTGTGCCTACTGTCACAACGTGGCGAACTTTGCCGAGGATGGCCTCTACACCAAAATTGTGGCCCGGCGCATGACCCAAATGACGCAGACCATCAACAGCAAGTGGCAGGCCCATGTGGGCAACACCGGCGTGACCTGCTACACCTGCCACCGTGGTCAGAACCTGCCCACCAAGCGCTGGTTCACCGAGCCCGATGCGAGGGTGGCTGGGCGCCTGCTGGGCAACGACTCGGGCCAGAATCGGGCTGGCGTGGAGGCCAATGTCAACACCTCATTGCCCTACGACCCTTTCACGCCTTTCCTGTTGCAGGACAAAGAGATTCGGGTGGCGGGCACCACCGCACTGCCCACCGGCAATCGTCAGTCGATCAAGCAGACCGAGTGGACATACGCCCTCATGATGCACATGGCCGATGGCCTGGGGGTGAACTGCACCTTCTGCCACAACACACGCGCCATGGCGGATTGGTCTCAGAGCCCACCCCAGCGGGTCACGGCCTGGCACGGCATACGCATGGTGCGTGAGGTGAACAAGGAATACATCGCAGGTCTTGCGCCGATTCACCCGCCAAACCGCATTGGGCCCACGGGCGACATTGCCAAGGTGAACTGCGCCACCTGCCACCAGGGCGTGAACAAGCCTCTCTACGGCGCCCAGATGCTCAAGAGCCACCCCGAGCTTGCGGGCAGCAGCAGCGGCGGTTCTTTGGCCTCGGCCCTGGTGAAACCGAAATAAGGAAATAACGAAAGCACCTCCTCTCCAGGAGTGTGATCCGACTCTCGGTGTCCCCCGCCGGGAACTCGGTTCGGTGCCACCCGCGCTTGCCGCCGGTGGCACTTTTTTTGGTGTGGCTTAGTTGAGCACCACGACGCCGAGGTTGATGGCCGAGGCCAGCGTGACCCAGGCCAAATAAGGCCAGAGCAGCATGGCGGCCTTGGGCGCGTAGGCCCGCTTATGCCGAATGAGCATGAACACAGAGGCCCAGAGCAAGGGCACCTCCATGAGGGCGAGCTCAGGACGCTGAAGGAAGAAGAACAGAAGGCTCCAGCCGATGTTGAAGACGGCGTTGGCCGTCCAGAGCAGGATGAGCTGCTTGCGGCGCGTGGCCTGGCCAGCGCTGGCGGCCCAGCCCAGCGCACCCGACCAGGCCATCAGGCCAAAGAGGATCGTCCAGGCGGGGCCAAAGGCCCAGTCCGGCGGCTTGAACCAGGGCTGGTTCAGGCTGAAGTACCAGTCATCGAGAATGGTGAGCGAACCCCCCGTGCCGGCCACCGCAATGGCCAGCAGGGCGGCAATAAGAACGACGCGGGTGGTGGGCTTGTGGGTGGGCTGCTCGACTGCTGTCATGCTCGGGCAAAGCCGAGCAGGTGCGCCAAATCTTTGAAGAAGATTCGAAGGTGAGCCATGGGCTTGCGGCGGACCAGTCGCTTGTTCATGTAAGAGTCGAATGTGAGCTGTTGCACATCCTTATCTTTACAGATTTTCACGAACTGTTCGCGTCGCTTGTCGTTGCCGTACCAGAATCGCTGCAGCAGCCCCAGCACCCAGAAGACCCGGCCGTGCTCCTTCATGAACCGGCGCCGGGCGCTGGCCAAGGGCGCAGGCGAGTGGGTGAGCAGGGCCTCATGCACGGCCTCGGCCGCGAGCCGCCCGCCGAGCAGGGCGTAGTAAATCCCCTCGCCCGATGCGGGTGCCACCACGCCCGCGGCATCACCGGCCAGAACAATCTGGCGGCCGTTGTCCCAAATGGGCAGTGGCTTGAGTGGAATGGGGGCGCCTTCTTGGCGAATGGTGGGCGCATCGGCCAGGCCCGCCAGGGCACGCAGGCGGCTCGTGGCATGGCGCAATGAGAAGCCTTTGTCCATGCTGCCGGTGCCCACGCTCAGGTGATTGCCGTGCGGAAAGACCCAGCCATAGAAGTCGGGCGAGATGCTGCCGTTGTAGATCACATCGCAACGAATGGGGTCGTAGTCGATGCCCTGGGCCTTGCAGACAATTGGGTCCGGCGTCTGCAGAATCTCGTGGTATGCAAAGACAAACTTGCCCTCGTTGGATCGAGGAATGTGGCGCTGGGCCACCTTCGACTTGGCGCCATCGGCACCAATCACGAATCGCGCGCGCACCTGGCGCAGTTGGGCCTCGTCCTGGTCAGAGCCCTTGGCGATGAGATCGATCTGGGTGTAGCCCTCGGCATCGGGTGTGTCGATGAGCGAGGAGAACTGGCCCGAGAAACGCTCGGCCCCGTGGCCTTCGGCACGGTCGCGAAGCCATTCGTCGAAGTGCTCGCGATCCACCATGCCCACAAAGCCGTTTTCAATCGGAATGTCCACGCGCTGGTCGGAGGGCGAGACCATGCGCGCGCAGCCGATCTTGGCCACCAGCAGATGGTCTGGAATCTCGAAGTCTCGAATGGCCCGTGGTGGAATGGCGCCACCACAAGGCTTGATGCGGCCTGCGCGATCGACCAGCAGCACACGGTGGCCCAGCCGGGCCAGGTCGTCGGCTGCGGTGGCGCCTGCGGGGCCTCCACCAATCACAACAACATCGTAGTCAGACATGGCAGGCGTCTCCTTCTGGGGGCGGCCGCAAGGCCGGGGCTGCGGGCGCAGGTGGCGCCTCACGGATCGATCGGGCGAGCTGGGCCGCCACCACAAACAACAGTGCCTCGAGCAGGAAGACCACCCCGTAGGCGATGCCGAGGTCGTCGACCACCCAACGGGCGATGTCAGACAAGCTGGTGCCCAGAATGCCGCCCAGCCCAAAGGCAATGGCCTGGGCCGCACCCCAGACACCCATGCGGGTGCCCTCACGGGCGCCGGCCCCTTCGCTGGCCAGGCGCATCATCGAGGCGATGGCAGCAATCGAGAAGGCGCCATTGGCCACACCGAGCAGGAAGACATTGGCCTTGAGCGGCCAGCCGTGGCCCACTTGACCACCGATGGTGAGGCCCAGCAAGGCCAGGCCCGAGACCAGGCAGCCCGAGACCGTCCAGAAGGAGAGCGACCCCAGGCGGCGGCCAAAGAGGCGGCCACTGCCGGCGGCCGCCACCAGCAGCATGCCCGCGAGCACACCGCTGTGCTGCAGCCCAGAGAGCGCTGTGGTGGCCCCGGGGCTCATGCCAAAGACATGGCCGGCGAAGGGCTCGAGGATGAGGTCTTGGGCGCTGAAGGCGAGCATGGAGATGGCCACGAACCAGGTGAACTGCCGCGTGGCGGGCTCGGCCAGCACCTCGCGCAAGGCGGTGAGGACTCGCACGGGGGGCTGCTGTGCGGGGGGGGGATCGTTGGTGGGTCTAAGTTTCTTGTCTGTGTGTGCACGTGCTCAGATTTTCAGTACGAACGACCATCCGCACGTCCAAGACAACGATCAGGTCAAGTGTGTCTGTTGGCCTTGTTTGCGTTGGAACAGTGGCTCCATAGCCCCCAACCAGTATGCATGGTCGGCAGAGGGACCTGTGCCGTGGGGCCGTCTGGTGCAACCTTGACGGTCCCCATTTTTGTCGCCAGGTTCACAGTGGCGGAGAGCACGCCGGGCTCGCGCATGAGCACCTCCTCCGCTTTGGACACACAGGCGCCACACGTGAGGCCTAGCGGCACGGTGAGACGAACGGGGACCGGTCAAGGACCAGCGGGCAGGGCACACAGGCCAGGGGGCAGGAAGGGGTTCACTCAGCATAGCTCCCAACCACTTGGCATGGGCAGAGGCAACCCGGGGGCCCTCCCCCAGTACCCAGTACCCTGGGGACCACCTGGCACGTTGAGGGGTTGAGGAAGGGGCGCGGTCCTGGGTAATGGTCCGTTGGGGATGG
>CAZPRT010000057.1:0-8203 GCA_964589205.1 uncultured Bordetella sp.
GCCACCATCGGCTGCCACCGGCGCTGGTGACCATGACCTAGAAGTCGGCGACTGGCTGCTCGTGCCGGTGGGAACTCGCAGCCGAGTGGGCCTGATCGTGGCCATTCAGAATCTCGAGCCCGGTGCGATCGAGGGCCTGGGCTATGCGG
Organism: uncultured Bordetella sp.; assembly: GCA_964589205.1. Taxonomy (GTDB): domain Bacteria; phylum Pseudomonadota; class Gammaproteobacteria; order Burkholderiales; family Burkholderiaceae_A; genus Hahnella. The sequence goes on from CAZPRT010000057.1 coordinate 150, forward strand.
TGCGCCCAGCCCTGCAACGCCTGGCCCTGCCCAGCTTGTCCTCCCCCATGTTGCGCCTCTTGCGCTTCACGGCCCGTTACTACCACCGGTCTGTTGGCCAGGTCATGGGCACGATGCTGCCTGCCTGGTTGCGCGCCCCGGCCACCCATCGTCAACGGCCCACCAAAGCCGGCCTAAAGCCATCGAGCCTGGAGGCGTGCCTTGGCCAAGGGTTGGACGCACTCCAACAGCAGCACGAACAGGCCCACCCCCATGGCGACAAACCAGGCTTGCGCGACGCATGGCCGGCACTCACGCCAGACCAGGCCGCCGTGGTGAAGGCCTTCGAGGCGCACGTCCAGCAACGAAGCCCGGCAGGCGTCCTGCTGCATGGGGTGACAGGCTCTGGAAAGACCCGGGTCTACTTCGAAGTCATGGCCCGACGACTGCAGGCGGCGCCCGATCAGCAGGTGCTCTTTCTGGTGCCCGAAATCGGGCTGACCCCACAGCTGCAGGCACGCCTGGCCCAGGCTTTTCCGGGCCATCACGTGGGGGTGCTGCACAGCGGACTCACGGACCGTCAGCGTGCCGTCATTTGGCTTGCGGCGGCTTCGGGACAGCTGCAGATCCTTGTGGGCACACGCATGGCGATTCTGGCCCCGCTGCCGGGCCTGGGCATGATCGTCGTCGACGAGGAGCACGACGCGTCCTACAAGCAGCTCGAGGGCCTGCGCTATTCCGCGAGGGATCTGGCCCTTTGGCGTGCCAAAGACCTCGGCATTCCCCTGCTCCTGGGGTCGGCCAGCCCCAGCCTGGAGATGCAGGCCCAGGTGGCCCAGGGCCGTTTGCTGGAGCTGCGCTTGGATGCCCGGGCCACCGGCACCATGCCCGCGCCGGTGCGTTTCATCGACCTGCGCGTGGAACGGGCCGAGGATGGCTTGGCGCCGAGCGCCTGGCGGGCCCTCGAGCAGACGCTGGCCGAGGGCCAGCAGGCCCTGGTTTACTTGAACCGGCGGGGCTGGGCGCCGGTGCTCCATTGCGAAGCCTGCGGATGGACAGCGCCCTGCCCAGACTGCTCCACGCCCGCCGTCTTGCACAAGCGCAAGGCGGGCTGGCGTCTCATTTGCCACCGCTGCGGCCATCAGTCGGCCACGCCCAAGGCGTGCCCAGACTGCGGCAACCCCAGCCTGGAGACCTTCGGCCGGGGAAGCCAACAGCTCGAAGAGGCCCTGCAGTCGCGACTGCCACAGGCCAAGCTCTTGCGCATGGACCGCGACGCCATTCGAAGCCAGGCCGCCTTCGAGGAGGCCCTGGCACGGATCCGCCGCGGCGAGGTGAATCTGCTGGTGGGCACCCAGATGATGGCCAAAGGCCACGACTTCCCCGCCCTCAAGCGCGTGATCGTGGTCGACGCCGATGCCCAGATCGCCAACCCAGACTTCCGAGCGCCCGAGTGGCTTTTCGCCAGCCTGCTGCAGGTGGCCGGCCAAGCAGGGCGCCAGCTGGAGGGCGCCGAGGTCATCATCCAAACCCGATACCCCAGCCATCCCTTGTTGCTCGCCTTGGCCGATCCCTCGCCGGGTGCGCACCGCCGGCACTGGCAGCAGCTCTTGCAGGAGCGGCAGACCGCGGGCCTGCCACCGTTTTCGCACCTGGCTGCTGTGCGCTTCTCGCATGCTCGGGGTGAGGCGGCCGTGGAGGCTGCCAAGGCCTGTGAGGCCTGGTGCCAGGCGCAGTCAAGCCGGCAGGGGCTCGGCGTGACGGTGTATCCACCCACGCCGAGATACCCCGAGCGTCAGGCGGGAAAGACCCGTTGGCAGATCATTTTGGAATGCTCGGAGCGCGCGGGCCTGCATGTGCTGCTCGAGGGGCTTGGCCAATGGGCCCATGAGAACCGCGCGGTGGATGTGGCCTTGGAGGTCGACCCGCTGGGGTTTTCTTGATCAACCCTTGATGAATGCTGAATGAACTTTTGGCGGCCGTGGCGCGTCTGGCAGGAATCGAACCTGCGACCCTTGGCTTCGGAGGCCAATACTCTATCCACTGAGCTACAGACGCATAGCCTTCTATAATACGCGTCTCCATCCTTTGAGACCCCACAGAGACCTTGCCATGAGCGAACACGACAGCCTGATCAAAACCCCCAAACAACTCATCGTGGTGGTGGTCCTCAGTTTCATCGTTCCAATTGCTGCCATCGTTTTGCTCACCAAATACATTGCGGCGGCACCCAAGATTGGCGCGGGCAGTTCAGCCCTCACGGCCGAGGCCATTGCCGAGCGGATCAAGCCCGTGGGCCGCGTGGCCACCGCGCCCGAAGCTGGCGTGGCCGCGGCCGCAGCGCCCGCGGCCGCGAGCGCCGTCATTCGAACCGGCGCCCAGGTGTATGCGGCTGCTTGCGCGGGCTGTCACGCCGCTGGCGTGCTGGGCTCTCCCAAGTTCGGTGACAAGGCCGCCTGGGCCGCTCGCATTCCAAAGGGCTACGACGCCCTGCTCACGTCTGCCCTCAAGGGCAAGGGCGCCATGGGCGCGCAAGGTGGCGGTGCCTACACCGATGCAGAGATCGGCAAGGCCGTGGCCCACCTGGCCAACAGTGCCGGCGCCAACTTCCAGCAGTAACAGGCTTGATCCAATTCTCGGCCCTCGATCGGGTCTTCAGTGCCTTTGACAACGCGCTGAAGACGCTCACCACCGATCCCTCGGGCACCGGCCGGCCCATGCCCGGCCAGGCCCTGCCCGAGGCCTCTCTGAACGACGCACAGCGCAGCCATGCGGCCGGCCTCATGCGGGTGAACCACGCGGGCGAGGTGGCCGCCCAGGGCCTGTACCAAGGCCAGGCCCTGTCCACCAAGTCCCCGCAGCAGGCCCATGCGCTGCTCGAGGCTGCACGGGAGGAGTCCGATCACCTGCGCTGGACGCGCCGGCGCCTCACGGCCCTGGACAGCCGTCCCAGCCTGCTCTCGCCGCTCTGGTATGCCGGTGCCTTCTGCCTGGGCCTGGTGGCGGGCCGACTGCCCGCCGCACAGGGCATGGGCTTTGTTTCTGAGACCGAGCGTCAGGTCGAGGCCCATCTCAAGGGTCATTTGTCGGCCCTGCCGCCGGAGGATGCGCGGTCTCGGGCCGTGGTCACCCAAATGATGATGGACGAGGCCCAGCACGGGGCCGATGCCCGGGCCATGGGTGGTGCAGACCTCCCCCGTCCCGTTCAGGTGGCCATGAAGGCCAGTGCCAAGCTCATGATCCACACGGCCTACCGCCTCTAAGCGCCGCCATGCTGCCCTTCCAACGCCAGGCCTTCGGCCAGGCTTTGCACGACAACCTGATGGAATTGGCCGCCGCCAAAGGCGTGGGGCTTGCGCTCTCTGTCGATGAGCTCACCACCAGCCTGCAGCAGCCCAAACAGCCGGAGCACGGCGATCTCGCCACCAGCCTGGTGTTGAAACTGGCCAAGCCTTGGCAGATGAAGCCGCCCGTGTTGGCCCAGGAGTGGGTGAACCGAATTGCGGCAGATGATCGCCTTCGCGAATGGCTCACGGCGGCCGAGGTGGCCGGCCCAGGCTTTGTGAATTTTCGACTTCAGTTGGCCGTGAAGACGGCGGTGGTGGGGACGGTGCTCGAGCAGGCCGATGCCTTTGGCCATCGGCCGATGCGCGCACAAGACCGCCTCTTGCTCGAGTACGTCTCAGCCAATCCCACGGGCCCATTGCATGTGGGCCATGGCCGACAGGCGGCCCTGGGCGACAGCCTGGCCCGGCTGATGGCCTCGCAGGGCACCAGCGTGCACCGCGAGTTCTACTACAACGATGCAGGTGCCCAGATCGAAAACCTGGCGCGCTCCGTGCAGGCTCGCGCCAAGGGCCTGGGCCCAGACGATTCGGCCTTTCCGGCCGACGGCTACCGCGGCGAGTACATCGGCGAGATTGCCCAGGCGTATTTGTCGGGCGAGTCGGTCACGACAGCCGAGGGCACGACAGTGGTGGGCCAGGCCGACGCCGAAGACCTCCCGGCCATTCGCGCATTTGCGGTGGCCTATCTGCGCCGTGAGCAAGACCTGGACCTGGCGGCCTTTGGGGTCCAATTCGACCAGTTCAGCCTCGAGTCATCGCTCTACACCGACGGCCATGTCGAGGCTGTGGTGGCCCGCCTCGTCGAGAATGGCAGTGCCTATGAGCAAGACGGGGCCCTATGGCTGCGCACCACCGACCATGGCGATGACAAAGATCGGGTGATGCGCAAGTCCGAGGGGGGCTACACCTACTTTGTGCCCGATGTGGCCTATCACCTGCAGAAGTGGCGCCGTGGGTTTGCAAGGGCGGTGAACATTCAGGGCTCCGACCACCACGGCACCATCGCTCGTGTGCGGGCAGGCCTGCAGGCGCTTGGAGAGGGCGTGCCCCCACAGTACCCCGACTACATCCTGCACAAGATGGTCACCGTGATGCGCCACGGCGAGGAGGTGAAGATCTCCAAGCGAGCGGGCTCCTATGTCACCCTGCGCGACCTCATCACCTGGTCGGGCCAGGTGGCCGACGCAGCAGCGCCAGACCTCGATCGCGGCCGAGATGCGGTTCGCTTCTTCTTGGTGTCTCGCAAGGCCGACTCGGAATTTGTGTTCGATGTGGATCTCGCCTTGTCGGCCTCCGACGAAAACCCGGTCTACTACGTTCAATACGCCCACGCCCGCATTCAGAGCGTGCTGGCGCAGGCCGGGCCCGATTGGCAGCAGGGCCTGACGGCATCGGCCCGTGAGGCCTGCCTGGCACGGCTTGATTCACCCAAGGCCTTGGCGCTGTGCGCCTGCCTGGCCAGCTATCCCGACCTCCTGGCCCAGGCGGCCCACGAGCACGCCCCCCACCTGGTGGCCTTCTATCTGCGCGAGCTGGCTGCGGCCTTCCATGGGTTCTACAATGCAGACCGTGTGCTGGTGGAAGAGGCCCAACTGCGTCAGGCCAGGCTCTTGCTGCTGGTGGCCACGGCCACGGTGCTGGCCTCGGGGCTGCACATCCTCGGTGTTCGCGCGCCCAACAAGATGTAGCATCCCACCATGGCCAACGCCCGGAATTCAGACAACCCTCGCCAAGCCGGCCCGGCCCGCGGTGGCGGCAGTATCGTGAGCTTCTCAGCCGGTGTGGCCGTGGGCCTGATTGTGGCGGCGGCCGTGGCGGCCTACATCACCCTCGTACCGCCCCCATTTGAAGACCGTGGCCTGCGAAAGCCCGAGCCACGGGTGGCCGCCAAGAAGTCGTCCTCAGAGCCTGTCGCGGCGCAAGAGCCTGCCGAGCCACCACCGCCCCCGCCCGAGGCCGTGGCGCCCCCGCCACCCCCCCCGCTGGCCGACCCCAAGGGGGTTCCCTTGGCCGAACCCCCCGGCACGACCTATTTCTTGCAGGTGGCCGCCTACCGGTCGGTCGATGAGGCCGATCAGATGCGGGCCCGTTTGGCCATCCTGGGCTTTGAGGCCTCGGTGTCTCAGGTCCGTCGAGACAGCACGGTCTTTCACCGCGTTCGGCTCGGCCCCTTCTCAGACTTTGAGGTGTTGAACCGCACCAAGGTTGGTCTGTCTGAAAACGGGTTGGAATCCACCGTGGTCCGGGTTCTGCCCGCCCAGTAAAGGAGCATCGTTTTATGCAAGCCCCGAATTCGCATCGTCGACGCAGCCTGGCCTCTGCCTCGGCACTGGCCTTCTCACGCCTGTTCCCTGCAGGCCTGATGGCAGGCCTTGCGTCCAACAGCCTGCAGGCCGCACCCATCGACGAGGGCATCGACTTTCGCGTGCTGGCCAAGCCCGTGCCCACCGCCGCAGCCGGCAAGGTCGAGGTCTTGGAATTCTTTTGGTATGCCTGTCCCCATTGCTATGCCATGGAGCCTGCCATCAAAGCCTGGCAGGCCAAGCTGCCCTCCGATGTTCTCTTTCGGAAGGTGCATGTGGCCTTTCGTGGCAATGTTCAGCAGCAACTCTTCTACACCCTGGAGGCCCTCATGGCGCCCGAGGCCGTCCATGAGAAGGCCTTTGCAGCCATCCACCTGGGCCGAAAGCCCCTGGTCACACCCGCGGAAATTTTTGAATGGGCTCGCTCGTCAGGCCTCGATGGTGCGCGTTTTGAGAAGGCCTGGGCATCCCCTGCGGTGGCCAGCAACATGCGCCGCGCCACGGCCCTCATGACCGCCCATGAGGTCGAAGGTGTGCCCCGTTTCACCATTCATGGCCGTTTTGTGACTGCGCCATCCATGGTGGGTGGCAGCCATCAACGGGCCATGGCCGTGGTCGATCACCTCATTGCGAAGGCGCGTCCGCTGATCCGCGCTTAGCCAGCGAGGTCACCATCTGATAGGCCTCGGCGCGCCCCAAGCCCAGGCCCTTGACCAATAACTTGGCGGCTGTGGCGGCCGGCAGCTCGGCCGACAGCAGCCGTGCCCACTCCTGTGCCGATGCCGTGCGGGTGCCCTCAGACTGCGCGGCACTTGGAAGGTCGAAGACCAAGACCATTTCACCCTGTTGGCTGTGCGGGTCCGATGCCAGTCGGGCGCAGCGCTGGGCGATGACGTCGGTCAGGGCGCCACGGTGCAGGGTCTCGAAGGCCTTGGTCATCTCTCGGGCGAGCAGGGTGGGCGTGGTGTCGCCGAGCACCGAGGCGGCGTCTTGCAGCGCAGCCTCGATGCGGTGCGGTGCCTCAAAGGACACCACCACACCGCCAGCCTGCCGCATGCGTTCGAGCGTGGCTCGCCGGCCCGCAGCCTTGGCAGGCAAAAACCCCCAAAAGCTCAGTGGGTGGTCCTCTGAGATGAGAAAGCCACTCACGCTCACGGCGGCGGTGAGTGCGCTTGGGCCCGGCACGGGAATCACTCGCAGGCCGCGCGCCCAGGCCCGTTGGACGAGCCGCGCACCGGGGTCGGCCACCCCCGGCGTGCCCGCATCCGAGACCAAGACCACCCGCTGACCTGAGAGACCCGCCTCGATCAGCGCCTCGGCCTGCTCCTGTTCGTTGTGGGCATGCACGGCCGTCAGGCGTCGACCATCGACGGGCAGCCCCAGGGCGTTGAGCAATTGGCGCAGCCGTCGTGTGTCCTCGGCACACAGGCATTCGGCCTGCTCCAGAAGCCGGCGCGCACGGGCACTGATGTCTCCCATGTGGCCGATAGGCGTGGCCACCAAGTAGAGGCCAGGCTCCAGGCTTTCAGAGGAGGTCTGCATGCCAAGTCCGAGACAACAAGAGGGAACCGACAAGGAGTGGGAGGCGTCTGACTGGCTGACGTCGCAAGGGTTGAGGCAGTTGGCCCATCAGGTCCGCTATCCGTTTGGTGAGATCGATCTGATTATGGTCGATGGGGCTGTGATTGTTTTCGTGGAGGTGCGCATGCGTGCGAGTCTGTCGTTCGGAGGAGCCCTGGCCTCGGTCACCCTGGCCAAGCGTCGGCGCATTCTTCGCGCGGCCCGCGCCTGGCTTGCGGCCCGCAGTGGCCCAGCGCCCGCCTGCCGGTTCGACCTCATGGCCCACCAGGCAGGCCAGTGGTGCTGGATCCAAAATGCCTTCGATGAAACGGGCCGCTGAGCCGTCATGCACATGCACCGCACCGACACGCAGGCTTCTATAATCGGGCATCACCTTTTGGGAGTTCGTATGGTTACGCGTCGTGTCTGCCTGCTCGGACTGGGCTCTTTGGCGGTCTCCTCTGGCCTCACGGGCTGCTTCCCGTTGGCAGCCACCGGCATGGTGGTGGGCGCGCTGTCAATCTCCGATCGACGCACCACCGGGGCCCAGGCCGAAGACCAGGCCATCGAACTCAAGGGCTTCAACCGGCTGCGTGAGCGGTTCAAGGGCGATGCCGCCGTGACGGCCAGTGTCACCTCCTTCAACCGCACGGCACTGGTCACGGGCTTTGTGCCCGACCAGGCCACCAAGACCGAGGTGGGCCAGATCGTTGGCCGCATCGAGAACGTGCGAACCGTCATCAATGAATTGATTGTGGGCCTGCCCGCGGGCGTGACCACTTACGGCCGAGATGTGCTGCTCACCACCCGAGTGAAGGCCACCCTCCTGGATGCGCGCGACCTCAATGGTAACCTCATCAAGGTG
>CAZPRT010000058.1:0-8142 GCA_964589205.1 uncultured Bordetella sp.
CGATCCGAAAACGCTCCCGGGCGCGGTGCGCGGCTGACGACACGGCCATCGGCGGGCCGTCGGGGCTCACCCGTCACGCCCCTCTCCTTGCGCCTGCTTCAAATCGCTGTGCGGCTTCCGCCCGTGGCCAATGGGCTCTCGCAAGGGGCCCGCTCGGAGATGCCCGAAGACCAGCGCCGTGCGTTGGACTGGGTGGCCGGCCGAGCCGCCCAGCACGGGGGTGGGTTTGCGGCACTCTTTGAAGCCCTGGAGCGCGAGGCCAGCCCGGAGATTCGCCAGTTGCTGACTGCGGCCATGGCGCCGGAACCCGGCCTGGATGACCTGGCCGAGCGGGCGCCCGACCAGTTGCAAGAGGCCTTTGCCCAGGCATCACGAAGCCTGGAGTTGAGGGCGCTGGAGGCGCGTGCGGCCGAGTTGGCCGAGGCGGGGGACGACCCGGCCCAGCGCAACGCACTTCGGGCCCTGCACCAAGAGATCACGGCCTTGCGCAAATCACTCCAGCGGTAAGGGGTTTTGGCCATTCCTCTGGTATAATTTCGGGTTCCCCAGCGAGTGGAGTCATGACTGTGGCCGACACCCGAAGCAAAAAAACGCCCCCCAAAAAATCAGAACCCAAATCCTCCGGCAAGGCGAGTACCTTGAAGGATTCAGTGAAAACTTCAGTGAAAACGTCAGCGAAAAAGTTAGCGGCGGCGAAGGTTTCTGGAAGCAGCGCCTCTGGCCGTTCGGCAGATGCCGCGCTGGCGAGTGCGATTGCCAAGCTTCGGGGTGGCAAGGCCGAGGTCAAGCCCGCAGCCAAGCCCACAGCCAAGTCTGCAGTCAAAGCGACCACCAAGGCCGCGGCCAAGGCTGCGCCGAAGGTTTCCACCAAGGTCGCAACGAAGACGGCTGCAAAATCGGCCACAAAATCGGCCACTAAGGCGGCCACTAAGGCGGCCACTAAGGCGGCAGGCAAGCCTGCGCCAAAGGCGGCTGCCAAGCCCGTTGTGAAAGCCACTGCGAAAGCAGCGACCAAAGTAGCGACAAAAGCACCGACCAAATCACCGATGAAAGCGCCCTCCAAAGCAGCGGCAAAACCAACTGCCAAAGCAGCAGCCAGCGCCCCCACCAAGTCAGCCCCCAAGCCAAGCGCGAAGCCGATGGCCAAGCCCGCAGCGAAAGCGCCTGCAAAGGCGCCGGCCAAAGCGGCCGCAAAGCCAATAACGAAGCCCGCCGCCCCCGCCAAGCCCGCTGCTCCGGCCAAAGCCGTTGCCGCCAAGCAAACCGGCAAGGCTGCAGATCAGCCCGCTGCGAAGTCAGCGGCAAAGCAGCCAGCAGCCAAGTCTCCCGCAAAGCCGGCTGCGAAGGGCCCGAAAGGCAAGCCGGGCCGCCCAGCCAAGGCCAAGGATTCAGACGATGAGGCCATCCCCGAGGCTGACGACGATGCCGGCGACGATGCCGACGCAGCCGTGGTGGAGACCGTGGTGGTTGCACCCAAGCGTGGTGGCCGCCGATCACGCGACAAAAAGCTGCTCGAGTTCATGCCCTCTGGGCCCCTCACGGCCGAAGAGCTGGAGGCACGCAAGGCGCGTCTGAAGTCCCTCATCCTGCTGGGCAAGGAGCGTGGCTATCTCACCCATGCCGAGATCAGCGACCACCTGCCCGACATTCAGATCGATTCCGACCAAATGGAATCCATCATTGCCACGTTCCAGGAATGGAACATCACCGTATTCGAGTCCACCCCAGACACCGAGACGCTGCTGCTCTCGAACAACACTCCTGCGGGCGACTCCGACGACGCCGAGGAGGAGGCCGAGGCCGCGCTCTCCACAGTAGTCGATTCCGAGTTTGGCCGCACCACTGACCCCGTGCGCATGTACATGCGTGAAATGGGCTCCGTGGAGCTCCTCACCCGCGAGGGCGAGATCGCCATTGCCAAGCGCATTGAGGCGGGGCTTCGCGAGATGGTGCTCGCCATTTCCTCCTGCCCCACCACCATCAACGAGATCCTCGACCACGCCAAAAAGATTCGCGAGGGCACCATGCGGGTGGAAGAGGTGGTCGACGGACTCGTCGACCCCAATGCCCCCGAGGAAGACCTCCTGTCTGCGGCCGATGCCGAAATCGCCATTGAAGAAGATGACGATGCCGCCGAAGACACCGCCACGGCGGCCCGACTGGCCGAGCGTCGTGAGGCCTCGCTCGAGAAGTTCGACATCATCGACAAGCAGTTCGACAAGATGCGCAAGGCCTTCACCACCGACGGCTATCGCTCGCCGGCCTACAACAAGGCCCAAGATGCCATCAGCACGCAGCTCATGGGCATTCGCTTCACGGCCAAGATGGTCGAGCGCCTGGCAGACACCCTGCGGGCCCAGGTCGACGAAATCCGCCTCACCGAGCGCAGCATCCGCAACCTGGCGGTCGACAAGGTGGGCATCAGCCAGGAATGGTTCATCAAGCATTTCCGCGGCAACGAGACCCGCATGGATTTCTTCACCAAGAAGGTGAATGGCTCGGCCGGTGCCAATGGGGCCTTGCTTGAGCGCAACCTGCCGGCCCTGCAAGAGCTTCAGCAGCGCCTTGTGGACATCCAAGCCCGTGTGGTGTTGCCCTTGGCCGACCTGCGTGAGATCAATCGTCAGATGACCGAGGGCGAGAAGCGGGCCCGGGCGGCCAAGCGCGAAATGACCGAGGCCAACCTGCGCCTGGTCATCTCCATCGCCAAGAAGTACACCAACCGTGGCCTGCAGTTCCTCGACCTCATTCAGGAGGGCAACATCGGCCTCATGAAGGCCGTGGATAAATTCGAATACCGCCGTGGCTACAAGTTCTCCACCTATGCGACCTGGTGGATCCGTCAGGCGATTACCCGCTCCATTGCAGACCAGGCCCGCACCATTCGCATCCCGGTGCACATGATCGAGACCATCAACAAGATGAATCGCATCTCCCGCCAGCTGCTCCAAGAGACGGGCAAGGAGCCCGACCCTGCCGAGCTCGCCATCAAGATGGAGATGCCGGAGGACAAGATTCGCAAGATCTTGAAGATCGCCAAAGAGCCGATCTCCATGGAGACGCCCATCGGCGACGATGACGACTCCCATCTGGGCGATTTCATCGAGGACACCAACACGCTGCAGCCCCACGAGGCCGCCCTGCAAGATTCCATGCGCGATGTCGTCAAAGAGGTGCTCGACTCGCTCACCCCGCGCGAGGCCAAGGTGCTTCGCATGCGGTTTGGTGTCGAGATGACGACCGACCACACCCTCGAAGAGGTTGGCAAGCAGTTCGATGTCACCCGTGAGCGGATTCGTCAGATCGAGGCCAAGGCCTTGCGCAAGCTTCGGCACCCCAGCCGCAGCGACAAGCTCAAGAGCTTCCTCGATACGCTATAAATACGGTGTCGGGCGCAGGCCCGGCGCCGTTTTCGTTTTTGGGCCTCTAGCTCATGCCTGGTTAGAGCAGCGGACTCATAATCCGTTGGTGCCGAGTTCGACTCTCGGGGGGCCCACCAATCCCTCTCGGCACCCTAGCGGCTACCCACCAAAGTGCGCCGTGCTGGCAGCTGCCCATCCCGACTTGTAAGGCTCGGGAAGGCTGGCCCGCATGGCGTCATCCAACAGGCTCCCTTTTGAAAGCTTCACCAGGCTGGCCGACAGCGGCTGGGCGCGGCCATTCTCGTCTCGCACCATCAGCAGGTCGGCCGTGATCTGGTCGGCCCTCGACAGGCCGGCGGCGCCCATCAACTCCGCCAGGTTCTTCAAGGTGTTGGCGTGGAAGTTAAACACACGCTGGGCCTTGTCGGTCACCACCAGTGCCTTCTGGCGAACGGGGTCTTGGGTGGCCACCCCGGTGGGGCAGTGGTCGGTGTGGCAGGAGCGCGACTGAATGCAGCCCAGGGCGAACATGAAGCCGCGGGCCGAGTTGCACCAGTCGGCGCCCAGGGCCATGCAGCGGGCGATGTCGAAGGCCGAGATGATCTTGCCCGAGGCGCCAATGCGGATCTGCTCGCGCAGGCCCACGCCCACCAGGGTGTTGTGCACCAGCTGCAGGCCATCGCGCAGGGGCATGCCCATGTGGTCGGCGAACTCAATGGGTGCAGCCCCTGTGCCGCCCTCGGCCCCGTCGACCACGATGAAGTCGGGCACCGTCTTGGTCTCGAGCATGGCCTTGACCACACCGAACCACTCCGAGACTCGGCCCACACAGAACTTGAAGCCCACGGGCTTGCCGCCTGAGCGCTCTCGCAGCAGGCGCAGGAAGGCCATGAGTTCGAGCGGCGTCTGAAAGGCTGAGTGGCTGGGCGGCGAGATGCAGTCCTCGCCAACAGGCACCCCACGGGCCTGTGCAATCTCCTCGCTCACCTTTGCCCCGGGCAGCACGCCACCGTGGCCAGGCTTGGCTCCTTGCGAGACCTTGATCTCGATCATCTTCACCTGTGGCTCGGTGGCTTGCGCCTCAAAGCGGTCGGGGTCGAACTGACCATCGGGCGTGCGACAGCCAAAGTAGCCAGACCCAATCTCCCAGATGAGGTCGCCGCCGTGCTGCCGATGGTGAACGGACACACTGCCTTCACCGGTGTCGTGGGCGAAGTGGCCCATGGCCGCGCCCCGGTTCAAGGCCTGGATGGCGTTGGCCGACAGGGAGCCAAAGCTCATGGCCGAGATGTTGAAGATGGAGATGTCGTAGGGCTGGCGGCACTGGTCGCCGCCCACGGGCACGCGCAACTGCTCGTGCGAGACCTCGATGGGCCGCATGGAATGGCTGATCCATTGGGCATCCCCGGCGTAGAGGTCTTTGATGGTGCCAAAGCCGCGCTTGTCGTTCTGGATCTTGGAGCGGGCATAGACCATCGCCCGTTGGTGGCGCGAGAACGGAAGCTTCTCTTCGTCACTCTCCAGGAAGTACTGCCGAATCTCCGGCCGAATCGATTCGAGGGCATAGCGAAGCCGCCCGGTCAGCGGGTAGTTGCGCCGGATGGCCTGCTTGGACTGCCGGAGGTCTTGAAGGCCCAGGCCGAAGAGCGCCAAAAAGACGAGCACGGGCCAGGGGGCCCAGGGCAGACTCAGGGCGGCCAGGGGAAGCGTCGACAGCCAGGGCCAATAACGAATGGGAGGAATGCTCGGCGACACGGGGGCTCCTTTGGTTTGCTGCAACGATGCCCAAGCGGGGTGGGGCTGCGGAACCCGTGTTTACCCGTGGCACACTAAACAGTATGGAAGACCTCAAAAAAGCGCTGGTGATTGTCGGTGGAATCGTTGGCCTGGGCGCCTTCGCTGCCTTTGTCTACGTGATGTTGGCCGATGTCGGGCCACCCAAGCCCGTGGAGGTGGTGGTCACGCTTGACAACAAGTGTGAATTGGCCGACGAGGCCTTCATGGTCAAGGTCATGCCGCATGGCCCGACCGCATTCTTTGAGGGCAAAACAGCCAGGGTCATGGCCATGAGCAATCAGCGGGTCAAGCTGGTGGCCAACAGCCGCTACCCCGGCTTCAACTTTGAGGGTGATGAGGCCGATGCCGAACCCCGCATCACGCTGACCGCCATTTGTGACTCGTCGTCGCGGTTTGACGCAACGTCGAGTCAGATGAAGAAGCAGTTCGGGAAGTAGCCCGCCGCGAGACGGACCCTCCCTTGTCCCTTAGGAGGCCAGGCGAACCGGTGCCGGGCGGCTGTTGAGCACCGAGGGAATCGTGCCCCAGGCGTCTTGAATCTCAGAGATCAGGCTGGTCACTTCGGCCAGGGCCTCGAGGTCGTTGTGAAGGTTCACATGCAGCAGGCGACGGGTCACGTAGCCGTAGAGCTCATCGAGGTTGCGGGCAATTTCGCCACCGGCGTTGAAGTCCAGGGCACCCTGCAGGCCCAGCACAATCTTGCTGGCACGGCCCAGGCTCTTGGATTTCTCTTCGATGGCGCCGCGGCGAATCTGGCCTTCGGCGGATTTCAGGCTCTCCATCAGCCCATCAAAGAGCATCTGAATGAGTTGAACGCTGTCTGCCGTGGCCACTCCGGTGGAGACCTTCACATCACCGTAGCTCTCAATCGCTTTTCTCATTTGCCGCATCTTGGAGTCCTCGTTTCCGTTTGAATCAGTGAAGGCGCTCTAACGCCCGACATTGAATGAATCGGCAGTTCAGGCGGCGGCTTTAGCGGGAACCTGCATGTCGAGGCCCGGCGCTGGCTCGACGCCAGCATCCATGGACAAGGCGGGAACATCGCCGCCCTCGGCGGGCGCCTGGCCAGGCAGGTTGATCAGCCGCTGGGCCCAGGCGGCCCCTTTGGCATCCACACCGGTGCGCTGGAAGAGGATGTCACAGACATCTTCCAGGCCCTTTCGCACGGCCTCGAGGTTCTTCTCGGTGACCGTGGCACTGTCAAAGCCTGCCTGATAGATGGCGTCCGCATGCTGCTGGGGAATCCAGGAACTGACGACCCCGCGCAAGCCTCTGATTTTTCTGCGGTTCGAAGCGATCTTGGAGGAGCCGGCCTGGCCATGCTCGGCGCCCTCGGCCACGAGTTCTTGAATGTGCTTCGTGAGGATCACACCATAGCGCGGCTTGAGTTCCTCGATCTTCTCGGGCTCCACGCCCTCGACAGGCTTGCCGGTCATGCCATCCCACAGGCGTTTGCCCTGCAGGGTGCCAAAACTCGAATCCGCCTTGTCCTCCTGGGCCACCTGGGCATCGGCCTGGGCCTCGGCCTTCTCGTCCACATGCGCCTCTTGGCCCTCGGGGGTCTCTGGGGCCTCCAGCGCCGGGGTGAAGGTCTCGCGGAGTTCATCCTCCGTGGGCATGGGTGGCGCCACGGCCTGGTGCACCGCACGGACATGGTCAACCACCATGAGCATGAGCACCATCACCACCGCGAGCAAGACCAAAATCGAAAAGAGAAGAACTGTGTCCATGTTGAGCCCCTGATACTGGTCTATGGGGATTCGACCTGTCCGCAGGCTTCTTGAGGCGCAACGCCGATCGCTGCGGGGGCGACCATTTCATTGCACTCCCAGCGGGCTCACGGCCCGGGTGCGGCGGGCTCGGCACATGGCGGGCGGCGATGGTGGCCGCCCCGGCCTGCTGGCGCGCTAGCTGCGCTTGGCGTCTTCGTCCTGGTCGCCGTCTTCCCCGTCCTCGCCACCCTCCTCGGCGAGTTGTTCTTTCAGAAAGCCCAGCGCCTCAAAGGGCTGGTCGAGGTCGAGCGCCTCTGAAATCTTGTCGGCCACGGCCTGGCAGAGCTCAATGGCCTGCTCCGGGCTGACTTCTTCCATTTGGTAGGCGGCGCCGATCTTGAAGACCTCTTCGGCAAATTCCAGGGGCAGGTAGGCCAGAATTTCGCCATTGACCGACTTGATGGGCTGAAAGGCCTTGGGTGCTGGGGCCTTGGGCTTTTCTTCGTCGTTGGCCACGGCCAGCATGCAGGCCTCCGCATGCTCGGCGGTTCGCTCGGCGCCCTCGATGAAGGTCTTGTCGAGCACAGCCCGGCAACGCAGCCCCATGCGCACCTTCATGGTGCGGATCTCGCGGGAGTCGTCCTTGGCGTTGATCGCCGTCTCGTACTCCTGCTTGGCCTTGACCATGGCCTCTTTGTCAGCGCTTCCGAACAGCTTTCCCAGCACGATGCGTCCTCTCGATCAAGAAAGGGGCCGCAGCGGCTTAGGCGTCGACCCCCAATATGGCCCGGAGTTTTTTCACGTTGGCCGACAAAATCTGGCTCACCCGCGATTCCGAGACGTCGAGTATAGAGCCGATTTCCTTGAGATTGAGTTCTTCCTCGTAGTAGAGGGACATGACCAGGCGGTCTCGTTCTGGAAGCTGCTCGATGGCGCCCACCAGGGCCTCCACAAACTGGGATTCCTCGGCCTGAACGTCGGGCCGGCGGGCCTGCTCATCGGGGATGCTGAAGGCCTGCTCGGCCACATCTTCTAGGTAAACAGTTTGAAATTGAGCCGCCTTGCGCCGGTCGGTCTGGAAGTCGTCGACGTCCTGGCCCAGGGAGGCGGCCAGCTCGGCCTGTGAGGGTTCGCGGCCCAGGGTGGCCGAGAGCTGCCGAGATTCTTCGTTGTGCTGCTTGTGGATGGCCACGGCCGAGCGCGGCAGGGTAGACATGCGCCGCACCTCGTCGATGATGGCCAGCACCTCCGGATCCGGCGTGCCCTTGCGT
>CAZPRT010000059.1:0-8078 GCA_964589205.1 uncultured Bordetella sp.
CACCAACTGCCGAATGCTCACCGTGCCAAAGCGCAGGTGCACCGACAAATACGATGGCCCGCGAACACCAGGGAAATCTCGGGCCACCTGGTATTGCGCCATGCGGGGCAGGAAGTCTGCGAGCAAGGCCTGGGCGGCTGCCTCGCCGCCGGCCGTGGGCAGGTCGTCACCGGAGGTGGCCTCAAAGCCGAGGTCTGAGAGGCTCGGCATCGCAGGGGCTGTGGTCTTCAGGAGCCGGCCGGCCAGGGCTTGAGGCCCCGTGGCGTGGGCCGCGGCACGGCTCGGGGTGAAGGCCTTGAGCCAGGCGTTCTTGTAGGGCGTGAAGACAGAGAACGGCTTGCCCGCCTGGGTGAGCACCTCTTGGCGCTCGAAGATGGTCTGGTCTTTCACCCAGGTGCTGCTGACCCCCATGGCCTGAAGTGTCTTTTCAACGCGCGCATCGCGGGCGATGGCCTGGGGCTCGTGGTCGCGGGCGGCCACCAGGTGTGTGGCGCCAACGGCCTTGGCCAGGCTTGCCAGTTCCACCTCGGGCTCACCATGAACCACCCAGAGGCTGCCGTCCATTTCTGCAAGGCGCGTCTGCATCTCCGAGAGGCTCTGGTGGATGAAGGCCACACGACGATCGCGCCGCGGCAGTGGTTTCAGAATGCTCGGATCGAAGACAAACACGGGCAGCAGAAGGCCCGGCCGCTCAAGCGCATGGGCCAGGGCGGCATGGTCTGAGAGGCGAAGGTCGCGCCGACACCAGACCAGCGTGACCGGCGAGGTTGAAGCGGACGACAAACCGGAATCTGACAAAACGTTTCCTTTCAAAGACAGTCAACGGTTAGAATGAGGCCTTATGGGTCAACTCTGGACCGAACAACACGATCATGCCGCCGACGCGGCCGGCGAGGATGCCATGTCCCCAGACACGGATGCAGACTTCCCCAGTGTGGCGGGTCAGTTGCTCATCGCCATGCCCTCTCTCATCGATCCGCACTTTGGCGGCTCGGTGGTGTTCGTGGCAGATCACACCCCCAAGGGTGCCATGGGCATCGTCATCAACCGGCCTTCGGACATGTCCGTGGGCAATCTTTTCAGCCGAATCGACCTTCAAACCCAAGACCACCCCCTGGGTGAACAGCTGGTGCTGGTCGGCGGCCCGGTGCAGACCGACCGCGGCTTTGTGCTGCATGAGCCGGTGGGCCACTGGAGCTCCACGCTCACCGTGAGCCCAGGTCTGGGCCTCACCTCCTCGCGCGACATCCTCGAGGCCAGTGCCAAGGGCAAGGGGCCGCAGCGTTTTCTGGTGGCCCTGGGCTACTCCGGCTGGTCCGCAGGCCAGCTCGATTCCGAGCTTTCGGCCAACGCATGGCTCACGGTGCCAGTGCACGACACGGCGCTGTTCTTCGAGATGCCACCCGAAGACCGACTTGGTGCAGCCTTTCGCATGCTGGGGGTGGATCCCCTCAACCTCTCGGGGGCCTTTGGCCACGCCTAGCCGCCCGGCCGGCACTTGGCTGGCCTTCGATTTCGGCGAGAAGCGAATTGGGGTGGCCATTGGCAACACCCTCACCGGCGGTGCCCGGCCCTTGTGCGTCCTCCCTAGCAGTCCGGTGACAGATCGATTCACGCGAATTGCGGCCTTGATGCGCGAGTGGGAGCCTGCCGCCTTCGTGGTGGGCCTGCCCGTCTACCCCGATGGCGAAGACCACCCCTTTGCAGCCCGATGCCGCCGGTTCGCCAACCAGCTGCATGGCCGCTTTGGGCTGCCGGTCTTCCTCGAAGATGAGCGCTACACTTCCGCACTGGCGCCTGGTGACGACGCGGTCGACGCAGAGGCGGCCGCCATTCTTTTGCAAGGTCTGCTCGATGCCAAGGTCGATTCAGCTTAACGCCCGGGGTGAACTCACCCACCTGCTCTCGACCGAGGGCCTGCCCAAGGCCGTGCTCCTGGGCATCCTCGACCATGCCAACGACTTCCTCGACCTCGACCGCATGCAGGTTCGCAATGCCGATCTGCTCGCAGGCAAGAGCATCTTCAACATTTTTTTCGAGAATTCCACGCGCACGCGCACGACCTTCGAGATCGCCGCCAAGAAATTGTCGGCCGATGTCATGAACCTCAATGTGAACGCCTCGTCCACCTCCAAGGGCGAGTCACTGCTTGACACCATCGACAACCTGGCGGCGATGCGGGCCGACATGTTTGTGGTGCGGCATGGCCAGTCGGGTGCCCCCTACTTGATTGCCCGGCACGTGAACCAGGTGGCCCCGCACATTCACATCATGAATGCAGGCGATGGCCGCCATGCCCACCCCACCCAGGCCCTGCTCGACATGTTCACCATTCGGCACTTCAAGGGCGACTTCCAGCACCTGCGGGTGGCCATTGTGGGCGACCTGCTCCACTCGCGCGTGGCCCGCTCCGACATCCATGCACTCACCACCTTGGGTGTGCCCGACATTCGTGTGATTGCGCCGCTCACCCTGCTGCCCTCAGGCCTCTCGGAGCTGGGTGTGCGTGCCTACACCAGCCTGGCCGAGGGCCTGCGGGATGTGGACGTGATCATCATGCTGCGGCTTCAGAACGAACGCATGCGCGGTGCCCTGCTGCCAAGCCCGCAGGAATACTTCAAGCACTACGGCCTCACCGAGGAGAAGCTTCGGCTGGCAGCCCCCAATGCCATCGTGATGCACCCAGGCCCCATGAATCGTGGTGTGGAGATCGACTCGGCCGTGGCCGATGGCGCGCAGTCGGTGATCCTCTCTCAGGTGACATTCGGCATCGCGGTTCGCATGGCCGTGATGAGCATCCTCAACAAGGCCCAGCCATGACGATCTCGGTTCCGCATCGACAGCCCGACTTCCCACGCCTGGTGATCCGAGGGGCACGGGTCATCGACCCGGCCTCGGGCCGCGACGCCCTGGAAGACCTTTTCATTGCCAATGGCAGCATCCAGGCCATTCTGCCGGCGGGACAGTCGCAGCCAGGCTTTACCGCAGACCGGGTGCTCGATGCCCAGGGGGCGGTGGTGGCCCCCGGGCTCATCGACCTCTCGGCCCGGCTGCGTGAGCCTGGCTTTGAATACCGCGCCACCCTCGAATCGGAGATGAAGGCGGCGGTGGCCGGTGGGGTGACGCGCCTCGTCTGCCCGCCCGACACCGACCCACCCCTGGATGAGCCGGGCCTGGTGGAGATGCTCAAGCACCGTGCCCGCAACCTGGCCCAGGCCCATGTGCATCCGCTGGGGGCCCTCACAGTGCGCCTTGCTGGAGAACAGCTCACAGAAATGGCCGAGCTCACCGAGGCCGGCTGCGTCGGCTTCTCGCAGGCGCTGCGCCCCCTGGTGGACACCCAAGTCCTCTACCGAAGCATGCAGTATGCGAAGACCTTCGACTATGTGATTTGGTCCTACGCGCGTGACCCATGGCTGGGGGCCACGGGCGTGGCCCACAGTGGCCCGATGGCTGGCCGGCTTGGCCTGCCGGGCATACCCGTGGCCAGCGAAAGCCTCCGGCTGCTCACGCTCTTTGAGCTCGTGCGCATGACCGGGGTGCGGCTGCATGTCTGTCGGCTCTCCTCGGCCGCGGGCGTGGAGCTTGTGCGCAAGGCCAAGGCCGAGGGCCTGCCGGTCACCGCCGACGTGGCCGTACACCACCTGCACCTGATTGACATCGACATTGGCGACTACGACACGAGCCTTCGCGTGGACCCACCCTTCCGGAGCCAGCGAGACCGTGAGGCCTTGCGAGCGGGCCTGCTCGATGGCACGGTCGATGTGATCTGCTCCGACCATGCGCCTGTGGATGACGACGCCAAGCAACTGCCCTTTGGTGAGGCCGAGGCCGGCGTGATTGGCCTGGAGCTGCTCCTGCCCCTGGCACTCAAGTGGGCGCAGGAATCGGGCCTGGGCCTGGCGGAGGCGCTCGGCTTTCTCACCCACAAGCCGGCAAACATCCTTGCGCGAGATGCCGGTCAGATTCGGGTCGGCGGCCAGGCCGACCTCTGCATCTTCCACCCCCAGGCCCATTGGGTGGTGACCAACGACACCCTCTTCTCGCAGGGTCGCAACACACCATACCTGGGCCGTGAACTCGAGGGACGGGTGATGGCGACGTTCGTCGATGGCCGGTGTGTCTTCGAGCAGTCCGCCCGCTGAGGGCCTAGCGGCCCCCTTGCGCGGTGGCTGGGGGCGGGTGGCCTGGCGGCTGCCACTGCTGGGCACCTGGGTCTTGGCTGGCCTGGCCTGGATTCTGGTGGTGCACCACCGCCTGCCTGCGGGGGCCCAGCGCGCCGTGATTCGACTCTTCGCCCGTGGCGTGTTGCTCTGGTGTGGCGTGCGGCTGGAGCCCACCCTGAAGGGCCCCACCCAGCCCAAGGCCTTGCTGCCCAAGCCTGCGCTGCTGGTGGCCAACCATGTCTCCTGGCTCGACATTTATGTGGCCCATGCCTTGGAGCCTGTGACCTTCATTGCCAAGGCCGACATTGCGAAGTGGCCCGTGGTGGGTGCGCTCGTCACGGCCTCACGCACGCTCTACATTGAACGCGGCAGTCGACAGGCCATTCGTGGGGTGGTGCAGGCGGTCCACGCCCGATTCGATGCGGGCGAGCGGGTGATGTTCTTTCCGGAGGGCACCACCAGCGATGGCCTGGGCCTGCTGCCCTTTCATGCCAACCTTTTTGGGGTGGTGGCCAACCGACCCGGCCTGGCGGTGGTACCCCTGACACTGCAGTACTGGCAGGGGGAGCGGCCCACCACGCGGGCCGCCTACATTGGTGAGATGACCCTGGTGGGCTCCATGGTGCAGATCATGCGCAGCCAGGGCCTGGTGGCCCGACCCATTGTTCACCCGCCGATTGCTGGCGCCGATGAGATGGACCGTCGCACACTGGCCGCCCAGGCCGAGGCGGTGATCGCTCAGTCGATGGCCACCTGCTGAAAGAGCGCGCGGTCTTCGAGCCGAACCGCGGTGAGATAACCACCCCAGACGCAGCCCGAGTCGAGCGCCAGCAGGTTGGCGCGCATCTGTAGGCCCAGGGTCGACCAGTGACCCACCACCAGGGTCTGGCGCGCCGTGCGCCGGCCCGGCGCCTCGAACCACGGTGTCAAACCTGCGGGAGATTCTCCCGGTGAGACCTTGCACTTGAGGTCGAGCTGGCCGCGGCGGTCGAGGAATCGGATGCGGCACAACACATTGAGCACGGCACGAAGCCGGGCATGGCCGCGCAGACTGTCACGCCAGTGGGCGGGCGCACCGTTGAACATCTCGTGCAGGAAGTCTTGCCAGTGTTGACTCTGTAGACGGGCTTCGACAGACCGGGCCAAGGCCACGGTGTCGGCCGCACTCCATTCGGGTCGCACGCCGGCATGCACCATGAGCCATTGGCCCTCGGCATGGGCCAGGGGCTGGTGGCGCAGCCAGTGGAGCAGGTCGTCCGACTCGCGGTCCTCGAGGACATCCCAGACGGTGTCAGAGGATGACGCCTTGCGCGCACCGCATGAGACTGCCAACAGGTGCAGGTCGTGGTTGCCGAGCACGCTGGTGGCACGCGGGCCAGCCGCACGAACCATGCGCAGCACATCGGCAGACCTTGGGCCACGGTTGACCAGGTCTCCAACAAACCAGAGCCGATCGCGCGTGGGGCGGAAGGGGAGTTGGTGAACCAGGGCCTCAAGGCTGCTGCCACAGCCTTGGACGTCACCGATTGCATAGGTGGCCATGGGGCCCATCGTAAAATAGATCGCTCAACGCTGCGCTGCGACCCAAATCAACCCTGCCTCCACCATTCCCGCCATGACTGCATCACCCGCCCTGCATCCCGCCATTTTCAAGGCCTACGACATCCGTGGTGTGGTCGATGAGACGCTGACCGATGCGGCCGTGGAGCAGATTGGGCAGTCGCTGGGCCGCATGATGTTCATGCAGGGCCAGGCCCGCTGTGTGGTGGGCCGTGATGGCCGACTCTCGGGCGAGCGCCTGGCCCAGGCCCTCACGGCGGGACTCCAGGCGGCCGGGGTCGATGTGATTGACATCGGCATGGTGCCCACGCCCGTGGTGTACTTCGCCACCCACCTGCTCGGCACCGGCACCGGTGTGGCCATCACGGGCAGCCACAACCCGCCCAATTACAACGGTCTGAAGATGATGGTCGCCGGCGTCACCCTCTCTGGAGAAGCAATTCAATCGCTTCGCACGAGCATCGATGAGGGCCTGGTGGCCCACCATGTGGCCACGGTCTCGCGCCAGGGGAATTGGTCTTGTCGAGATGTTCGCCCTGAGTACGAGGGGCGCATTGCCAGCGATGTGCATCTGAGCCGGCCCATGCGGGTGGCGGTGGATGCGGGCAATGGGGTGGCCGGTGAACTGGGCCCTGCGGTCTTGGCCCGGCTGGGCTGTGAGGTCACCCCGCTTTTTTGCGAGATTGATGGCCGCTTCCCGAACCACCATCCGGACCCAGCCGATCCTCACAACCTAGAGGACCTGATTCGCACCGTGCAGTCTCAAGGCCTTGAACTGGGATTGGCCTTCGATGGGGATGGCGACCGCCTCGGGGTGGTCACGCGATCGGGCCGCGTGATCTGGCCTGACCGTCAGCTCATGCTCTATGCAGCCGACGTGCTCGCAGCCCGGCCGGGCTCGGAGATTGTCTTTGATGTGAAGTGCAGTCGCTTGTTGTCGCGCTGGATTGAAGACCATGGTGGCCGGCCACTCATGTGGCGCACGGGGCACTCCCTGATCAAGGCCAAGCTCAAAGAGACCCAGGCCCCATTGGCCGGTGAGATGAGCGGCCACATCTTCTTCAACGACCGTTGGTATGGCTTTGATGATGGCCTCTACACGGCTGCTCGGCTTCTGGAGATACTCTCGCGCGTCGATGACCCCAGCGCAGTTTTGGAAGCCCTGCCCGATGCGGTCTCCACACCAGAGCTGCAGGTGCGAACGGCTGAGGGTGAGCACCATGCGGTCGTGGCCCGACTCATCGAGTCCGCGAGCTTCCCCACGGCCGTCTCGCGATTCACCCTCGATGGCATTCGGGTCGAGTACGAGGATGGCTTTGGCCTGGCGCGGCCGTCGAACACCACGCCGGTGGTGGTGCTGCGATTCGAGGCCGACACCCAGGCGGGTCTGGAGCGCATTCAGTCGGAGTTTCGGGTGGGCCTGCTCAAGGCCATGCCTGGCGCGACCCTGCCCTTCTAATGCCGCGCCTGCTTGTGATCAAAACCAGCTCGCTTGGCGACCTGGTGCACTGCCTGTGCGCGCTTCAGGAGGCCCATTGGCACGAGCCCGACATGGTGGTCGACTGGGTGAGTGAGGAGGGCTTTTCAGCCATTCCGAAGAGCTGCGACTGGGTCGACCAGGTGCACACGGTGGCGCTTCGCCGTTGGCGACGGTCCCTCTTTTCTCGTGAAACGCACGCAGAGATCCGCGCGGCCTTGGACGCCATACAGGCCCAGACCTACGACATGGTGATCGATGCCCAAGGCCTGTTAAAAAGTGCCTGGCTTTTGAGCAGGGCCCGGGTTGCACCGGGTGGCCGTTGGGGGTTCGACTGGTCGTCGGCGCGAGAGCCCTTGGCGAGCCTGCTGCTCGACCACAAGGTGCACAGCCCTGCGCAAGACCATGCCGTGGCGCGGCTGCGAACGCTGTTTTCCACGGCCCTGGGCTATCGGATCGATGGCCCTCTGCATTTTCATCACGGCTGGGGAAACGAGCATTCGCCTGAGGAGGCGCAGGCTGCGATGCGAGCGGTGGGCCTCACTGACCGAGACGATGCCTTGGGTCTGCGCGGCTGGGCCGTGCTCGCACACGGAAGTTCTCGGCCCGAAAAGGAATGGCCCGAGGCCCATTGGGTGGCCTTGGGAAAACAGTGCTA
Source organism: uncultured Bordetella sp. (assembly GCA_964589205.1). Lineage (GTDB taxonomy): Bacteria > Pseudomonadota > Gammaproteobacteria > Burkholderiales > Burkholderiaceae_A > Hahnella. Next base: position 7,862 of record CAZPRT010000059.1, read on the forward strand.
CCGGGCAGGCCTCTTGCCGGTCTATCCGTGGGGCTCGCCCGAGGAGTACGAGCGTGCCATGCGACTTTCGAAGGCCACCCAGGGCCGCTGTCTGCCGCGGCTGGCCTTGGCGGATCTGCGGCCGGTCCTGCGCCTGGCCACGCTGGTGGTGGGGGTGGACTCGGGCATCACCCACTGGGCCGCGGCCTTGGGCCGGCCCACGGTGGGCCTTTTCACG
>CAZPRT010000060.1:0-2536 GCA_964589205.1 uncultured Bordetella sp.
GAGGTTGGCCGTGTGGCCGCCGAAGGGCCTCTGGTAGATCGTGCCATCGGCATTGCGATCGAAAGGCATGCCGAAATGCTCGAGCTCATAGACCACGTTGGGCGCTTCCTTGCACATGAACTCGATGGCATCTTGGTCTCCGAGGTAGTCGGAGCCCTTGATGGTGTCGAACATGTGCCAGTACCAGTTGTCCTCGCTCATGTTGCCCAGGGATGCACCAATGCCGCCTTGGGCCGCCACCGTGTGCGAGCGGGTTGGGAAGACCTTCGAGAGCACGGCCACATTGAGGCCCGCTTCAGCCAGCTGCAGAGAGCAACGCATGCCAGAGCCGCCGGCTCCGACAATCACCGCATCAAAGCGGCGCCGTGCAACGGAACCGGCTTGGTTGGAAAGGAACGATGCCATTAGACCCTCCAGAGAACGTCAATGGCCCAGATGCTGCACCCGAGGAGCCAGACAATGGTGAAAACCTGCAAGGCCAGGCGGATTCCAACCGGCTTGATGTAATCCATCCAGATGTCGCGCACGCCCACCCAGGCGTGATAGGCAAAGGCCAGGAAGCCCACCAGGGTGAAGACCTTCATCCAGGTCTGGGCAAAGAGCCCCGACCAGCCGTAGTACCCCGGCTCTGAGGCCGCGAGCGCAGCCACCAAGAGCACAAGGCTGTAGATCGCCAGAATGATGGCGGTCACCCGCTGCGAAAGCCAATCGCGCAGGCCGTAATGGGCGCCCACCACAATGCGCTTGCGGCCGATGTTTTCAGCGTTCATGTCACCGTTCATGAGAGCGCTCCGAAAATTGCCAGCCAGGCCACCAGCGAGACCAGCAGGCTTGCGGCCAGGAAGCCCTTGGCCATCAGGGGGCTCGCCTCCTTGGTAATGCCGATGTGCATGTCGTTGACCAGATGACGAATGCCACCCATGAAGTGATGGATAAAGGCCCAGGCCAAGCCACACAGCACCAGCTTCGCCGGCACAGACTCGGTGACTTCAATGAGCTGCGCGTAACTCAGCTCCGAGGTGATGCTCATGTCGAACAGCCAGACGATGAGGGGAAGCGTGAGGAACATGCCGGCACCACTGATGCGGTGCAATATCGACATGATTCCTGCGATGGGCAGGCGGTACTGAAGGATTTGACTGACGTGAATGTTGCGGTACTGCGGGCGACGCCTTCGAGCGATCTCGGTCATGCGAAACCTCGATAGAATTTGAGTCCGTCGATTATAAGGCGCTGGTTTTGACATGGGCTAGGGGCAACCCTAAACTGCCATGACATTCAAATCTGGTATCACACCTTGACGCGTTTGCGTTGCACAAATTAGGAGTGTTTGTCTATGTCAAAAAAGCCCCCTGTTCGAGTTGCAGTCACCGGCGCGGCCGGGCAAATCGGCTACAGCCTTCTCTTCCGAATCGCCAGCGGCGCCATGCTGGGCCCAGACCAGCCTGTCATCCTCCAGCTCCTTGAAATTCCAGATGAAAAAGCGCAGAAGGCCCTCTCCGGCGTGATGATGGAGTTGGACGACTGCGCATTCCCACTCTTGGCCGGCATGACCGCCCACCAAGACCCCAACACCGCATTCAAGGACATCGACGTGGCACTGCTCGTTGGGGCCCGCCCCCGAGGCCCGGGCATGGAGCGCAAAGATTTGCTCTCGGCCAATGCGCAAATCTTCACGGCCCAGGGCAAGGCACTCAATGCTGTGGCCAGCAGATCCGTTCGCGTGCTGGTGGTTGGCAACCCCGCCAACACCAATGCCTACATTGCCATGAAGTCGGCGCCAGACCTGCCCCAGAAGAACTTCACAGCCATGCTGCGGCTCGATCACAACCGTGCGGCCTCACAACTCGCCACAAAAACCGGCAAGAGCGTGGCCTCGCTCGAGAAACTCTGTGTCTGGGGAAACCACTCCCCCACCATGTACCCCGACTACCGCTTTGCCAGCATCGATGGCCAGCCGGTCAAGGCGCTCATCAATGACGACGCCTGGAATCGCGACACCTTCCTGCCCACTGTGGGCAAACGTGGTGCGGCCATCATCGAGGCTCGGGGCTTGTCCTCGGCCGCCTCGGCGGCCAACGCAGCCATCGACCACATGCGCGACTGGGTGCTGGGCACCAACGGGCGCTGGGTCACCATGGGCATTCCCTCCGATGGCAGTTATGACATCCCGAAGGACGTGATCTACGGCTACCCCGTGACCTGCCAGAACGGCGAGTACACGATTGTCCAGGGCCTCGAGATCGATGCATTCTCGCGTGAGCGCATGAATCACACGCTCAACGAGTTGCTCGAGGAGCAAGACGGCGTCAAGCACCTCCTGGGCTGAGTTCATCGTGTCCTCCCGTCATCCCGAGGAGGTCTTGTTGTCAACCGGGGCCGGTGAAGGCCACCTGCCCTGCGCCTGCGAGCATTACGCGGGCGATACAAAGAAGTTGGAAAAGACACTGGCCCATCGCTTCTCGGGCCCGTTCTCTTACGACATCACCATCGACTTTGAGGACGGCGCGCCCGTGGGCCAAGAGGCCGAGGCTGC
>CAZPRT010000060.1:2636-7987 GCA_964589205.1 uncultured Bordetella sp.
AGGGTGCAGTTCTTTGTCGAGACCCACGAGGCCCTGAGAGACGTGTTCGACATTGCGGCCCTGCCCGAGGTCTGCCACCTCACCTTTGGGCAGATGGATTTCACGAGTGCGCATCGGGGTGCAATTCCCGCAGAGGCCATGGCAAGCCCTGGACAATTCGAACACCCTTTGCTGCGCAGGGCCAAGCTCGAGATGGTGGCCGCATGCCATGCCGCCGGCAAGACGCCCGTCCACAACCCCACCCTGAATTACAACGATACGGCCCAGACCCTGGCCGATGCCCGCACGGCCAAGTGGTTCGGATTCACCCGCATGATGAGCATTCATCCGGCTCAAATCGGTCCCGTGCTCGAAGGCTTTGCCCCGGCCGCACCCGATGTAGAAGCCGCTTCGGCCATTTTATTGAAGGCATACGCCGCAGACTGGGGGCCCATCGCTCATGAGGGCAAGCTCCACGACCGCGCCAGTTACCGATATTTTTGGGATGTCCTGAAGGCTGCAAGGGCAGCCGACTGCCCCATTCCCACAGAGGCCCAGACCACATTTTTTTAACCGAATTCAATCGCAATCCAAGGAGCAACACCATGTCTCACAACCTCTTCAACAGCCTTCAGTCATACAAGACCGCCAGTGGCGTGACGCGGCAGTTTTATGCCCTGCCGGCGCTTGAGCAGGCCGGCCTGGCCAAGGTGTCTCGCCTGCCAGTGTCCATCCGCATCGTGCTCGAGTCGGTGCTGCGCAACTGCGATGGCAAGAAGGTGACCGAGGCTCACATTCGGGAGCTCGCAGGCTGGAAGCCCAATGACAACCGCACCGACGAAATTCCATTCGTGCTCGCCCGCGTGGTGCTCCAAGACTTCACCGGCGTGCCCCTGCTGGCAGACCTGGCCGCCATGCGCAATGTGGCCGACAAGCTCGGCAAAAACCCCAAGCGCATCGAGCCCCTGGTGCCGGTCGATCTGGTCGTCGACCACTCGGTGATGATCGACCACTTCGGCAGCGGTGATGCACTCGACCTCAACATGAAACTCGAGTTTCAGCGCAACGAGGAGCGCTACCAGTTCATGAAATGGGGCATGCAGGCCTTCGACACCTTCAAGGTGGTACCCCCCGGCATTGGCATCGTGCACCAGGTCAACCTCGAGTACCTCGCCCGCGGTGTGCACACCAAGAACGGCATCAGCTACCCCGACACCCTGGTGGGAACCGACAGCCATACCACCATGATCAACGGCATTGGCGTGGTGGGCTGGGGCGTGGGCGGCATTGAGGCCGAGGCGGCCATGCTCGGCCAGCCCTTGTACTTCCTCACCCCCGATGTGGTTGGCGTGAACCTCACCGGCAAGCTGCCGGAGGGCACCACCGCCACCGACCTCGTGCTCACCATCACCGAGATGCTGCGCAAGGAGAAGGTGGTCGGAAAGTTTGTCGAGTTCTTTGGCGAGGGCACCGAGACCCTGGCCTTGCCCGACCGCGCCACCATTGCCAACATGGCCCCGGAGTATGGCGCCACCATGGGCTTCTTCCCGGTCGATGCGGTGACTGTGGACTTCATGAAGGCCACCGGCCGCACCCAAGAGGAAGTGGAGGCCTTCGAGGCCTACTTCAAGGCCCAGGGCCTCTTTGGCATTCCACGCCAAGGCGAGATCGACTACACCAAGGTGGTCAGCCTGGATCTGAGCAGCATCAAGCCCTCACTGGCCGGCCCCAAGCGCCCGCAAGACCGCATTGAACTCGCTGGCATGAAGAAGACCTTTGCAGACCTCTTCTCCAAGCCGGTGGCCGAGAATGGTTTTGCCAAGCCTGCAGCCGAACTCTCCAAGCGCGTTCCTGCCGGCGAGACCGACCTGGGCCATGGCGATGTCTTGATTGCTGCCATCACCTCGTGCACGAACACATCGAACCCCGGCGTGCTGCTTGCGGCGGGCCTTGTGGCCAAGAAGGCTGTGGAGGCTGGGCTCACGGCCAACCCGCGGGTGAAGACCTCGCTTGCGCCTGGCAGCCGTGTGGTGACCGACTACCTCACCAAGGCAGGCCTGCTGCCCTACCTGGAGAAGTTGGGCTTCCATGTGGCGGCCTACGGCTGCACCACCTGCATTGGCAATGCTGGAGACCTCTCGCCCGAGTTCAACGAATCGATCGTTTCGAACGACCTGGTCTGCGCAGCCGTGCTCTCGGGCAACCGAAACTTCGAGGCCCGCATTCATCCGAACCTGCGGGCCAACTTCTTGGCCTCGCCGCCGCTGGTGGTGGCCTATGCCATTGCCGGCACGGTACAAAAGGATCTTCAGACTGAGCCGCTGGGCCAGGGCAAGAATGGGCCGGTGTATCTGAAAGACATCTGGCCCACGAGCCAAGAGGTTGCCGCTGTGATGGGCTATGCCCGCGACCCCAAGACCTTCCAGACCCTGTATGGGGATCTCACCAAAGACCACCACCTCTGGAACAACATCAAGGGCACCACGGGCCAGGTCTACGACTGGCCGACATCCACCTACATTGCCAAGCCGCCCTTCTTTGAGGACTTTTCGATGACACCCTCGGCCACCACCAGCATCAAGGGCGCCCGCGCACTGGCCATTCTTGGGGATTCCGTCACGACCGACCACATCTCGCCCGCGGGCTCCATCAAGGAGGCCTCACCGGGCGGGCAGTACCTGGTTCAGAACAAGGTGAGCAAGGCCGACTTCAACAGCTACGGCTCCCGCCGCGGCAACCACGAGGTGATGATGCGAGGCACCTTTGCCAACGTGCGCATCAAGAACCTCATGCTGCCCCCCAAGGCCGACGGCAGCCGTGAAGAAGGTGGCCTCACCCTCATGCAGCCCTCTGGCGAGCGTGCCTTCATTTATGACGCCGCCATGGCCTACCAAAAGAGTGGCACCCCCACGGTGGTGATTGGTGGTGAGGAATACGGCACGGGATCCTCCCGAGACTGGGCGGCCAAGGGCACCCAATTGCTGGGTGTGCGGGCCGTGATTGCGCGCTCCTACGAGCGGATTCACCGCTCCAACCTGGTGGGCATGGGCGTGCTCCCGCTGCAGTTCAAGGCGGGCGAGTCGGCCCAGACGCTGGGCTTGGATGGCACCGAGGTCTTTGACATCGAGGTGCCCACGAGCCTTGCGCCTCAGCAAGACCTACAGGTGGTCGTCACCCGCAAGGACGGCAGCAAGCAGACCATCACCACCCTGTGCCGGATCGACACCCCCATCGAGGTGGATTACTACCAGCATGGCGGTATCCTTCCGTATGTTCTTCGTGAATTGATGGCAGCCTGATGAAAACCTCTCCCTCCTCCCGTCGCGGTCGCGCCTCTCGCGAGGCCGATCGCCTGGTTGAACTGGCCGAAGGCCTTGCGCACTCAGGCAGCCGGGCGGAAGATCACTTCTGGGAATCACGGCTCGACACCGAGATCGACGCGCTGTTGAGTGGGGCCGATGAGGCCTCGCTCAACACGGCGCTTGATCGCCTTGCAGATCGAGAATCCCGGGCCTATGAAGAGCTGGCCGATGCCATTGAAGGACGGGTGGAGCACACCCTGGTCAAGGCCTCCGATGGCACGCGCGATGTGCTGCTCTTTGCCGCACCCGTGCTGGCCTGGTCTCGCATGCCGCTGCCCACCCGGGCCTTGGGCACCGCCACCCTGCAGCGCTTGCGCAAGCACCTGCAGGAGCATGTCTTCTCCGAGCAGGCCGATGTGGCACTGGCCGACTACTTCTTCTCGCCCGACCAGCTCCCCGAGAGCTTTGGCGAGACCGCCGAGATGCGCCAGGCGCTCACCACTCATCTGACCGATGGCCGTCTGCCCGTGGATACGGGCTCACTGAACGAGACCGCGCAGTTCCTGGCCGACCAGCGCTACCTGATTGGTGTGGTGTCTGCACCCCAAGGCGAAGCCCTCTTTCGTTGGCAAGAAGGCATGCTCACGCGGGATGAGGTGCTCGCGGCCTGGCGAACGGCCTCTCAAGAGGCCTTCGCCACCCTGCTGCCGGCCTGCGGTTTTGAGCCCATGCTGCCGCGTGCCTATTACGTGGCCTGCCGCGACGCGGACCGATCCGCGCGGCCGTTCTCGATCACCGCCTCGGTCGCGTTTTTGTCGACCACGCTCAATGTGCCTCCTACCCACCTTGAGGCCGTGATTGCGGGCTGCTACAACCGCACCCTCGAGGAGTACCGCATCGGATTCCAAGTCACCGACGATGAGGCGGTGATCCACGGGATTGTCTGGCCGCTGCTGGGCGCCGAGGACGAGATGAGTGATGTGGTGGAGGAGATTGAGGCCACCCTACGCGAGTCCGGCATTCAGAAGATTGAAGTGCTGCGACAGCGCATGCCCATGGAGTACTGCGAAGACTGCGGCGCTCCCATGTACCCCAACGCCGACGGCGAACTGGTGCATGCCGAACTGCCCGAGACCGACGAGCCCGCCGCCCAGCATTTGCACTGAGCGGCGATCACATCACGGCGCAGCTAACGATCTTTAGGCTTGTACTGAAGCGTTAAGAAGAGCCCCCGGGGCGGTGTGGCATATGTATTGGCCAATTGGTAGGTCGCGCCGCCAGCGTTTTCAAGTCGAGCACCGAGGAACCACTCCGGTGCGAGCCTGAGGCGTCCGAATAGGTCCAGCGTGGTGTAACGGTCCAGCACAACTGTGTTGAAGTCGGAGTCCTTCCTGGATCCGGCTGAGTAGAGTCTTCCGCCATACGACAAGGGTCCTTCATTGACCGTGATATCGATGGCGCCGTACGCACGGGCCCGACGTGCTAGTCGAGTGTTTGCCACCGTGACGTTACGTGGGTCTTGGGCCGTCAAGCTCACTTTGGCCTCTATCTTTCCCGCGTGAATACGTGTGGAGAGCTCCCAGCCCTGATTCTCAACATTGATGTTCTGATAATCGAAAGTGTCTGAACGGTAAACGATTGCATCAGGCGACTCACTCCGGAACCGAACCACGCGAGTCGACATGGATTTTGTTTGATAACTTAGTCCAATCTCGTCTGTTCGATGTTGCTCCGGACGAATCGTTGGCGCACTGGAAAACTCGTCTGGTGCTGACGCTCGAAAGGCAGTGGCTCTGCTGGCAGTCATTCGCAGTTTGTCACTCAACAAATATCCAACACCCAGAAGCCATGAGTTCTTGGCCACGACAATCTCAGATTCACCACGCTCCTGGGCCTCCAGAATGTCCCGACGAAGATTGGTCTGAAAAGACCATCGATTCATGGTGTGCATGGCTCCTGCATAAATGGCACGCGTGTCTCGTTTGGTGTCGGACCGGGCGAAGCGGTTGTTGGTGTAGTAGCGACCCAAAAAATCAGACTTCGATACTTCAGCCCCGCCCTGCAATTGCG
>CAZPRT010000061.1:0-7986 GCA_964589205.1 uncultured Bordetella sp.
GTTGTCGTGGCTCGGCACATTGATGGGCGAGATGAGGTCTTCGGCCAGGACTCGGCCCAGGGCAGCGCGCACCGACACGCGCTCCACCGCGCGGCTAGACAGCTGCGCACGACACAGGCCATCGATCACCTCGAGGGCCTTCTCGACCCGCAGGGCGTCCGGGTCGTAGCCCGTGACACAGGAGACGATCTGATCAAGATTCACCAAGGCCGACATGTGGGGCTCCTCGCCTATGGGGTGCCAGCAGCCGGCGGTGACTCAAGGGCCCTGAGCTCATCCACCGTGTTGGCATTGAAGAAGGCCGCCGAATCGGGGAAGACCACCTCGGCCGCCCCGAGGTCACTCGTCCAGCGATCGATCTTGCGGCCGCCCTGTTGCAGGTAGACCAAGAGGCTGTCGTGCACCTCGGCGCGCATCAAGAGAAAAACGGGATGCGGCTGCCGACTGCCATCGGCCTCGATGGTGACCGGGTAGGCCAACGGCATTCCCGACGAGACCAGCCCTTCATGAAGTGTTGCGACGAGGTCGGTTGGAAAATTGGGCACGTCACACGGAATCGCCTGCAGAAACTCTGTCTCGGTATAGGGCAGGCCCGAGAGCATGCCGGCCAGCGGCCCCTGGTAGCCATCGATCGGGTCGGGCAGCACCGTGACCCCGAAGCCCTCGTAGACCCCAATGTTCCGATTCGCGTTGATGAGCACCTCAGAGACCTGCGGCATGAGCCGCATCATGGCCCGAAAGGCCAAGGGCTGCCCCTGGAAACGCTCCAGACCCTTGTCGACCCCGCCCATGCGACTGCCGCGACCGCCCGCAAGAATGATGCCGGTGACCTGATCCATCTGACTCATGCCTCGATGCCCTGGCTGGTGAGGTACTCATCGTAACTGCCCTTGAAGTCATGCACGGTGCCGTCGCCTCGCATCGCCCAGATGCGCGAGGCCACCGCATTCACAAACTCTCGGTCGTGGGAGACCACAAAGAGCGTGCCCTGGTACTTCTCAAGGGCCATCTGAAGCGACTCAATGGACTCCATGTCCAGGTGGTTTGTGGGCTCGTCCATGATGAGCACATTGCTGCGCTCGAGCATCAGGCGCCCGAACGACATGCGGTGCTTCTCACCCCCGGAGAGCACCTGCACGGGCTTGTGAACCTCATCACCCGAGAACAGCAGCCGGCCGAGGATGGACCGAATGGCCTGGTCGTCGTCGCCCTCCTGGGCGTAGCGCTGCAGCCACTCCGTGAGGGTGGTCTGCAGCTCGAACTCCGGGTAGACATCCTGGGCCATGTAGCCAATCTGAGCGTTCTCCGCCCACTTCACCAGGCCCTCATCGACATCGTATCCACCGAGGGCCTGGCCCACCATGGCCTTGACCAGGGTGGACTTGCCCGCGCCGTTGGGGCCAATGATGGCGATCTTCTCCCCGGCCTCGACCATGAGGGAGACCTTCTTGAGCACCGCCTGCCCGTCGAAGGACTTCACCACACTCTGCAGGTGAACCGCCTGGCGATAGAGCTGCTTGGCCTGCTCGAACCGGATGAACGGGTTCTGCCGCGAGGAGGGCCGAACCTCGACTGCGTCGGACTGAATCTTGTCGATGAGCTTGCGCCGGGAGGTGGCCTGCTTGGCCTTGGACTTGTTGGCGGCAAAACGGCGCACAAACTCCTGCAGCTCAGCCACGCGCTCCTTGCTCTTGGCATTGGCCGCCATGAGGCGTGCACGGGATTCCGTGGCGGCCAGCATGTAGTCGTCGTAGTTGCCGGGATAGATCCGAACCTCACCGTAGTCGACATCGGCCATGTGGGTGCAGACCGCATTGAGGAAGTGGCGATCGTGGGAGATGATGATCATGGTCGACTGACGCTCGTTGAGCAGGTCTTCAAGCCAGCGGATGGTGTCGATGTCGAGGTCGTTCGTGGGCTCATCGAGCAGAAGAATGTCGGGGTTGCTAAAGAGGGCCTGGGCCAGCAGCACACGCAGTTTCCAGCCGGGGGCAATCTCACGCATGGGCCCTTGGTGCTGCTCGAGCGGAATGCCCGCCCCCAGCAGCAGCTCACCAGCCCGGGCCTCCGCCGTGTAGCCGTCGTACTCCGCGAACTTGGCCTCGAGATCGGCCGCACGCATGTAGTCATCGTCGGTCGCGTCGGGGTTCGCATAGATGGCGTCGCGCTCGGTCATGGCCGACCACATCTCCTCGTGGCCCATCATCACCACATCGAGCACACGAACATCTTCAAAGGCGAACTGGTCTTGCCGCAGTTTGCCGAGCCGAATCTGACCCTCATGAATCACCGAGCCCGCGGTCGGCTCCAGGTCCGCCCCGAGAATCTTCATAAGGGTGGACTTGCCGCAGCCATTGGCGCCGATCAGGCCATAGACGTTGCCGCCGGTGAACTTCACGGAGACATTTTCAAACAGGGGCTTGGCCCCAAATTGCATGGTGATGTTTGCAGTCGACAGCATGATGAGACCTATCTTTTAGAGCTGGGCCCAGCGTTGGGCATTTCGGAAGATCTGAATCCAAGGCGAGTGGTCGCCCAGGGACTTGAACTCGGGCGGCACCCATGAGAGCTGCACATTGCGAAAGACGCGCTCGGGGTGCGGCATGAGAATGGTGATGCGGCCATCATCGTTGGTGAAGGCCGTGGCACCCCCAGGTGAGCCGTTCGGATTGTGGGGGTGACGCTCGGCCGGCTGGCCGGCCTCATCGAGGTAGCGCATGACCATGTGGGCCTGGCTGGCCCGCTCGGCCGCAGCCGCATCGGCACCCCAGTCGGCCCGCCCCTCCCCATGGGAGACCACCACTGGGAGCCGCGCACCCGCCATGTCTTGAAAGAGGATGGAGGGCGATGGCATCACCTCGACAAACGACAGGCGTGCCTCAAACTGCTCCGAGCGGTTGCGAGAAAAACGCGGCCAGGCCTGGGCACCCGGAATGATGTCCACCAGGCCGGACATCATTTGGCAGCCGTTGCACACGCCCAGGGCAAAGGTGTTGGGGTTGTGGAAAAAACCCAAGAACATGTCGCGAAGCCGGGCATTGAAGAGAATGGAGCGTGACCATCCCTGCCCTGCTCCGAGCACATCTCCGAATGAGAATCCGCCACAGGCGGCCAGCCCACGAAAGCCCTCGAGGCTCACGCGTCCCGCGGCCAGGTCGGACATGTGGACGTCCCATGGCGCCATGCCGGCGGCATGAAATGCCGCGGCCATCTCGACATGACCGTTGACGCCTTGCTCACGGAGAATGGCCACCCTGGGCGGGCTCGGAATGACCACTGCCGGCGCCGACAGCTGACGCACAAGCGCACTGGGCAGTTCAACCGCCATGGGCATGCGGGCTGATCCAATCCCCTCAAACTCTTCGGCAACGGCCTCGGGATGGTCTCGACGGCTGGCCACGGCTCGGCTCGCGTCTGACCAGCAGCGCTGCAGATGGGCTCGACTGGCCTGATAGACACACTTGGCATCGCGGTAGATCTCGATCTGATCACGCGGATTGGGAACCGCCACCTCGATGGCCTGGGCCGAAAGGCCCGTGGCCCGGAGAATGTCCATGAAGGCAGAGCGTTGCGCCCGTGCGACCTGCACGACCACACCGAGCTCCTCGGAGAACAAGGCCCTCATGGTGGCCTCCTCTCGCTGGACCGACACCTGCTCCGGACGAATTTTGTAATCGCCCCAGTCGGCGGCGTGAGGGTCCACCGTAAGGAGATCCAGGTTGATGGTCAGGCCCATGCGCGAGGCAAAGGCCATCTCACACAGGCAGGCCAGCAGCCCGCCGTCGGAGCGGTCGTGGTAGGCCAGCACCAGATTCGCAGCACGGGCCTGGACCAGCGCAGCATGAAGCTGTTGAAGGGCGTTGATGCGAACGAGGTCGGGGGGCTCTCCACCGAACACACCGCGCGTCTGTGCAAGCACCGAGCCGCCGAGGCGATGGCGGCCCTCGCCGAGGTCGATCAGGACCAGCACCGTGTCTGGTGCGTCGGAGAGCATCGGCGTCCATGTCTGTCGGGCATCGTCCACCGGGGCCACGGCCGTGAGGTTGAGCGAGACCGGAGAAACCACCGAGCGCGTGCTGGCCCCAGACGACCACTGTGCACGCATGCTGAGGGAATCCTTGCCCACCGGAATGGACAGGCCTAGTGCCGGGCAGGCCTCCATGGCCAAGGCCTCCACGGCCTGATAGAGCCCGGCGTCTTGGCCCTCCTCGCCGGCTGCAGCCATCCAGTTTGCACAGAGCTTGATGCTCGAGAAGTCGCCCACCGGGGCTGCCCAGAGATTCGTGAGCACTTCGCCCAAGGCCATCCGAACCGAGGCCGCTGGGCTCACCACCGCAATGGGTGAGCGTTCAGCCACCGCAAAGGCCTGGCCGCCGACGCCTTGGAAATCCCAAAGGGTGACGGCGACATCGGCCACGGGCGTCTGCCACGGCCCCACCATCTGATCTCGGGCCGTGAGCCCACCGACGGTGCGGTCGCCAATGGTGATGAGGAACTGCTTGGAGCCCACGGTGGGGTGCCGCAGCACCGCCTCAATCGCACCCGTCAGTTCAAAGCCAAAGGCATCGAACTCATCGGCAGGCACGGGACTCGTGCGGGCATCCTTGTGAAGCTTCGGTGGCTTGCCGAGCAGCACCGACAAGGGAAGGTCGACCGGCGGATGGCCCGTGGATGCCGAGTCGATGAGTTGAAGGCGGTCGTCCTCCACGGCGCGTCCCACCACGGCGAAGGGGCAGCGCTCACGCTCACACAGCGCCTCGAAGAGATCCAACGAGGTGGGTGCGATGGCCAGCACGTAACGCTCTTGGGATTCGTTGCACCAGATCTCTGCAGGCGAGAGGCCGGATTCATCGAGCGGCACATCTGAGAGACGAAACACACCGCCGCGATCGGACCCATGCACCAGCTCTGGAAATGCATTGGAGAGACCGCCTGCGCCGACATCGTGGATCGACAGGATGGGATTGCACTCGCCCATGGCCACGCAGGCATCAATCACCTCTTGCGCACGGCGCTGCATCTCAGGATTGCCCCGCTGCACGGAATCGAAGTCGAGCTGGAGGTCGTTCTGGCCAGACTGAATCGAGGAGGCCGCACCACCGCCAAGGCCAATGCGCATGCCAGGCCCGCCCAGCTGAATCAGCAGCGCCCCCACGGGAATGCTCGACTTGTGCACCTGCTGGTCGGAGATGACCCCCACCCCACCCGCCAGCATGATGGGCTTGTGGTAACCCCAGTGCCGATTCCCGTGGTGCAGCCCGCAGGTTCGAAAGTAGCCCGCCAGGTTTGGCCGGCCGAACTCGTTGTTGAAGGCAGCGCCACCGAGTGGGCCCTCGATCATGATGGCGAGCGGCGAGGCCATTCGTGAGGGTTCATGCGGCGCCTCGGAGAAATCCAGGTGCGAGACTGCAAAGCCGGTGAGGCCAGCGCGAGGCTTGGCCCCTCGGCCTGTGGCACCCTCATCGCGAATCTCACCGCCGGCACCAGTGGCCGCGCCGGGAAATGGACTGATGGCCGTGGGGTGGTTGTGGGTCTCGGCCTTGAGCACCGTGTGTAGCGTCATCGGCCGAACCACATACGGGCCAGGCTCCCCCGCCGGGGCCAACAGCCGATGCGCCGAGGCCCCCTGCAGAACCGCCGCATTGTCGGAATAGGCCGACAGCGTGCCCTGGGGCGTCTGGGCATGCGTGTGCCGAATCATCTGGAAGAGACTCGAGGCCATGGGGATGCCATCGATGGCAAAGCTCGCATTGAAGATCTTGTGGCGACAATGCTCGGAGTTGGCCTGCGCGAACATCATCAGCTCGACATCGGTCGGATCTCGGCCAAGCTTTGCGTAGGCCTCGGCCAGGTAGGACATCTCGTCATCCGAGAGTGCAAGCCCGAGCCGACGGTTCTCCTCACGAAGGCGGGCCATGGCATCGGAGCCCAAGGCCGCAACAACCAGACTGCCAGCGGGACGATCATCAAAATATTCCGATGCCGGCATGCCCAGGAAGACGGCCTCCACCATGCGGTCGTGGAGGAGGCCTGAGGCCGCCAATGCGCTGAGATTCTTGCTGCGAATCACATGGCGAATGCCACGCTCCACTCGGCGCACCTCAGTCACACCGCAGGCATGAAATATGTCGAGGGCCTTGGAGGACCATGGCGACCGGGTGCCCTGCCGAGGCAGCACCCAGACAGCATCCGGCTGGGCAGACAAATCATGAACAGGCCGAGGAAGGTCGAGCAACTGACAGACCACGTCCGGCGGAGGAAGACCTCCCGACTCCCAGGCTGCGCCAGCATCCAGCTGCACGAGGTGGCACCAATGGGCCGAGACCACCGAGGCCGAGGCATCGACCTGACGCAACTTCTCCGTGAGGCGGGCCAGACGGAAGGCAGACAGCGCAGGGCCCCCCGGGAGGCAGCGAAACGTGGACATGCCCAAATTATACGGATGTCACTGCTGTGGCTTGGTGAGTTCGAAGTGTCCCGTAAACCGGCCTGCGAAGACCGTCTTGAGCTCCGCGCCGTCCTGGCGAGTCTGGATGTCGACCCCCGGCTGCGCCCTGGGCTCCACGGCCGAGACGGCCACGAGACCGACAGGCCACGAGACCGACAAGGACGCCGTCATGGGCAGGTAACCGTCGAGATAGCGCCGCATGAGCGGGCCGGCCTGAAGACGCCATCCCCCGCCATCGACCGCGTCTAAGGCCTTTGAGGACAATGCAATGCAGATCGAGGCCCCGCGACGAACATCGGTGAGGGTCACGAGATGGCCATCGACCTGCACCCCCCCGATGCCGGCATGCTCACCGATCGTGAGGGACTTGAGACGCTGCGGATTGAAAGCAATGACCACCTTGCGAATCGGGTCGAGCTGCCGATGGCAGGTGGCGAGCTCCACCAGACCGGTCTCAAGGCTTGCAGCCGTGAGGGCCACCCGTGACTCATACCGATAGGCATTCGGGTCGGGGTTGGTGGCCAGAAAACGGAGCTCGCCCTCTCGCGCAATGTCCGAGAAGTCCAATGCATGTGAAGAAGCCAGCGGCAGGCCCATCAACAAGAGTGGCAAGCTGAGCTGCAACCCACGGCACCATCCCGACATGAACCCGAGCATCATCGACCCTGCTCGAGCAGTGGCGAGAGCACTGCCCAGATGGTGTCCAGGATTCGCGGCTGGGCAGCCGCATTTGGGTGGATGCGATCGGCCTGGAAATAACGCAGGTCGGTGGCAAAGCCCTCGAGCATGAAGGGCACGAGCCGAACGCCTTCGGTCCTTGCCAGCCGAGGGAAGATGGCCTGGAACTGATTGGCGTAGGCGGCCCCGTAGTTGGGAGGCACGGCAATGCCCACGAGAAGGACCTCGGAGCCCGCCTGCCGGGCCGAACGAATCATGTCACGCAGGTTCTGCTCTGTGTGGGCCAGAGACAGACCACGCAAGGCGTCGTTGGCGCCAAGGGCCAGAACCACCACGCGGGGGCGCACCTGGCCCAGCACGCGCTCAAAACGCTGCAGGCCACCATGGGTGGTCTCGCCAGACAGGCTCCGATTGACCACCCGCCAGGCGGGCGACTTGGGCAGCCGCTTCTCAAGCAGGTGCCCCCAGCCCTCGGAGGGAGACAGGCCATAGGCCGACGAGAGGCTGTCTCCGTAAATGAGTATGCTTGGCGTGGAAGCCAAGCCCGGCTTCACAAACGCCGTGGCCGCCAGCAGCATGGTCACCCCCAAGAGGAGCGCAGCACGCCGTGAGCAGTCAACACCAATCTTGTGCCATTCGAGCAGTTTCATTGTTCAAGACTGTATCTGATGGCAACGATGAATTGAGCATTCTCCAGGACATCTCCCTTCAGGTGCTGCAAGGGCAGTCGCTGGCCATTGTGGGCCCCTCCGGCTGCGGCAAGTCCACCCTGCTCGGCCTGCTCGCCGGCCTGGGTGTCCCCACCGCGGGCCAGGTCTACTGGGGCAACGAAGAGATCTCCTCACTCGACGAAGAGGCCC
>CAZPRT010000062.1:0-7946 GCA_964589205.1 uncultured Bordetella sp.
CACCAAGGTCATCACCCAGGGCATCACCGGCAAGACGGGCCAGTTCCACACTCGCATGTGCCGCGAGTACGCCAATGGGCAGAACTGTTTTGTGGCGGGTGTGAATCCGAAAAAGGCTGGCGAAGACTTCGAGGGCATTCCCATTTACGCCAGCGTGAAGGATGCGAAGTCCGCCACGGGCGCAACCGTCTCGGTCATTTACGTGCCCCCCGCAGGCGCCGCCGATGCCATCTGGGAGGCGGTGGAGGCCCAGCTCGACCTGGTCATCTGCATCACTGAGGGCATTCCGGTGCGCGACATGATGGTCGTGCGCAACAAGATGAAGGCCGCGGGTGCCAAGACCTTGCTGCTCGGGCCAAACTGCCCGGGCCTCATCACCCCCGAAGAAATCAAGATCGGCATCATGCCGGGCCACATCCATCGCAAGGGCCGCATCGGCATCGTGTCGCGGTCGGGCACGCTCACCTATGAGGCCGTGGGTCAGGTGACTGAGATGGGCCTGGGCCAGTCCAGCGCGGTGGGCATTGGCGGAGACCCGATCAACGGCATCAAGCACATCGATGTCCTGCAGATGTTCAACGACGACCCCGACACCGATGCGGTCATCATGATTGGTGAGATCGGTGGCCCCGATGAGGTCAATGCGGCCCAGTGGGCCAAAGATCACATGAAGAAACCCATCGTGGGCTTCATTGCCGGTGTCACCGCGCCCCCGGGCAAGCGCATGGGCCATGCCGGCGCACTCATTTCAGGCGGTGCCGACACCGCCCAGGCCAAGCTGGACATCATGGAAGCCTGCGGCATTCGCACCACCAAGAACCCTTCTGAAATGGGCAAGCTGCTCAAGACAGTCCTCAAGTGATTCGGAGCCCCCAGCATGCATGATGACCAGCCCAGCCGTCCCCGCAAGCCACTCCTGCTGGTGATGTCCGTGGTCTTCCTGGCGAGCCTGGTGGTCGCCATGGTTCTGCGGGCCGACTAAACCTCGAGGTTGTCGATCAGCCGTGTGCTGCCCAGGCGCGCCGCGGCCAGAATGACCAACGGCGCCTGCGCATCCAGGTCTGCCTGTGAAGGCGGGCGCAGGTTGCGTTGCAGACGAATCGACAAATAATCTGGCTGCCAGGCCCGCTGGCGCAGTGCGTCCATGGCCTGGGTCTCCATGAATTGGCAGTCGGCCACCGTCACATCCGATCGTCCTGCCAAGGCCTCCCGCATCTCCTGCAGGGTTCGGTAGAGCACGGGTGCCTCCTCGCGCTCCTGGGCAGACAAATAGCCATTGCGTGAGGACAGCGCCAGCCCATCGGCATCGCGAATGGTCTCGGCCGAGATGATCTCGGTCGGCAGCGAGAACTGCTCGCACATCTGGCGAATCACCATCTGCTGCTGGTAATCCTTCTTGCCGAACACGGCCACCTGGGGCCCTACGCACTGAAAGAGCTTCATCACCACCGTGGTCACGCCCACGAAGAAGCCCGGCCGAAACTCGCCCTCGAGAATGTCGCCAAGGTCGCGTGGCGGGCTGATCCGAAACTCTTGTGGCACGGGGTAGATCTCTCGCTCGTCTGGCGCAAACAAAACATAAACCCCCTCCGCCTCGAGCTTCTGGGCATCGGCCTCGAGCGTGCGGGGGTAGCGGTCGAAGTCTTCGTTGGGTGTGAACTGAAGGCGATTGACAAAAATCGAGGCCACGACGGGGTCGCCATGCTTGGCCGCCAGGCGCATGAGCGAGAGATGCCCCTCATGCAGATTGCCCATGGTGGGCACGAAGGCAGTGCGCAGCTGCCCACGCAGCTGGGCCCGGAGCTCGGCAATGGTGTGAACAATCTTCATGGCTGTGCGTTGAAGTGGGCCCTGCGGCCGCGGAAGTTGGCAATCTGAGACACCAGGGTCTCGAAGTCTTCCTCGCGCTCAATGGGGTTCAAGGCCATGGTGTTGATGACCAGCAGGGGGCTCTCATCGTAATGGTGGAAGAACTGGGTGTAGGCATCGGCGAGGTCGATGAGGTAGTCGGCCGACATGTTCTGCTCCATCGGAATGCCACGCTGGGCAATGCGGTCGATGAGCTGCTGGGCCGGGGCTTGCAGCAGGATCACCAGGTCTGGCACGGGCACCTGGGGCCGCAGTGAGTCGTAAATCTTCTGATACAGCGCGAGCTCATCCTCACTGAGGGTGAGCCTTGCAAAGAGTGGGTCCTTGGCGAGCATGAAGTCGCTGGCCAGGTGCTCGGCAAAGAAATCTCGCTGCGCCAGGGTGCGCAGCTGATCGATGCGCTGGAAGAGGAAGAAGAGCTGTGTCTGCAGGGCGTAACGTGCGCTGTCTCGGTAGAAGTTCTCGAGAAAGGGGTTCTCCTCCGGGGCCTCCAACAGCAGCTCATAGCCAAAGCGCTCAGAAAACTTGCGAGCCAGTGAGCTCTTGCCCACCCCGATGGGCCCCTCAAAGACGATCGATCGAAAACGATCCGTCCAGGCGGGGCGGGTGGGCGCATGGGTCATGACAGACGACATCGACGCACTCTAGCGCATTGGCTCAAGGGGTGAGAGCAGCGCATCGACGGGCATCTGGCGCCACCAGTCGGCCACCGTCTGATGCCGCCCGCCTTCATCGGGCAGCTCGAGCTCTGGTGCAATGTCCATGAGCGGGCCCAGCACGAAGCCACGCTGGCTGGCCCGGGGGTGGGGCAGCGTGAGCTCGGGCGTCTGGAGCCGGACGCCTGCCATCCAGACCAGGTCGAGGTCCAAGGTCCGGGCGGCTGAGGGGCCGTGTACAGGGGGCTTTGGACGCTCGCGACCGAACGCCCGCTCGACTGACAAAAGCCAATCGAGCAAGTCCTCGGCGCTGAGCCGGGTCTCGAACTGGGCCACAGCATTGATGAAGTTCGGGCCTTCCGCATTCACGGGGGGCGAGCGCCAGAGCCGAGAGGCCTCGAAGGCGGTGATGTCTGATCGGCCTGCCATCATGCGGGCGGCCTCGCGAATGGTCTGCTCGGGTGGCGAACCGCGCCAGGGCAGGTTGGCCCCAAAGGCCACGACGGCGCGCCGCACGACGGTCGAGCGGGCCTGGCTCACTGGGCCGAGTCTGCGGCGGGCGCCGTGTCCCCTCGGTCGCTGCTGGTGCGCCGACGCCGTCGACGCTTGGGTGCCGACGATCCGCTGGCGGCCCGGCCGAGCTGCTGCACCAGTGTGAGCCGCTCATCGGCATCCGAGGCCACGAAGTTTTCCCACCAGTCGGCCAGGGCGGGCTCAAGCTCGCCGCAGGCCGCCCGCAGCAGCAGGAAGTCGAAGCCCGCGCGAAAGCGAATGTGTTCGATCAGGCGAAATGCAGCGCCACCGCCCCGTTTCTCAAAGCGGGGCTGCATGAGCCAGATCTCACGCAGGTCGGAGACAAAGCGCCGGGGGATGGCCAGGTCATCGAGCTGACGGTCGACCACGTCGTCAATGGCGGCATGCAGGGCTGGGATGGGGCGCTCCCCACCGGCTTGAATGGCCTGCCAGCGCCGATACACCGGGTTCCAGAGCAGGCATGCAAACAGGAATCCGATGGAGATGGGCTTGCCCTCGGCCACGCGGGCGTCGGTGGCCGCCAAGGCCTGCTCCACAAAACGCAAGGCAAGCGCCTGCTCTTCTTTGCTGCCCTCGGGCGAGAGCACCAGGTCGACCAGTGGCAGGCAGCCATGGTGCAGCCCTTGTTCCCGAAGGCCTTGAAGTCCACGCAGGGCCTGGCCCGACTGCAGCAGCTTCACCATTTCATCGAACAGGCGGGCCTCCGGCACGTTCTCGATGAGCTCGGCGAGGTCCTTGACGGGGGCCAGGGTGTGCGGGTCGACCTTGAATCGAAGCTTGGCCTCGAACCGCACCACTCGGAGCATGCGCACCGGGTCCTCGCGGTAGCGCTGGGCCGGGTCGCCGATCATGCGGATCACCTTTCGCTGAAGGTCTTGCACGCCGTCGTGGTAATCGAGCACCGTGTCGCTCAGGGGGTCGTAGTAGAGGGCATTGATGGTGAAGTCCCGTCGGGCCGCGTCCTCGTGGTGCTCGCCAAAGGTGTTGTCTCGAAGCACACGACCGTGGGCATCGGTCTCTTGGTGCTTGGGCGCGAGCGCCCGAAAGGTGGAGACCTCGATGGTCTCTGGCCCAAACATGACATGCACGATCTGAAAGCGTCGGCCGATGATCCGGGCCCGTCGAAACAGGCGCTGGACATCATCGGGCGTGGCATTGGTGGCCACATCGAAGTCTTTGGGCCGCATGCCGAGCATGAGGTCGCGCACGGCCCCACCCACCACATAGGCCTTCCAGCCTGCCTTTTGCAGCCCATCGACGGTTCGCAGCGCGGCCTGCGAGACCAGCCTGCGGTCGATGCCCACCTTGCTGGCTTTGAAGATTCGGGGGTCGTGTCGATTGGCCGGTGCATGGCCCTTGGTGTGACCGGGCGCGAGCCGGGCCAAGGAGCGGAGGAGTTTCTTGATCACAGTTCGGAGGGTAACAGGATCACTGGCCAGCCTTCGGCCTTGGCATGGGCCTCCAAGGTGGCGTCTGGGTTGACGGCCACGGGATGGGTGACCCGGCCAAGCAGGGGCAGGTCGTTGCGTGAGTCGCTGTAGAAGAACGAGGTCTCGAACTCCTCGAGCGCGGTGTCGCGTGTGGCGAGCCACTGGGCCACGCGAACAATCTTGCCGGCCTGGAAGCAGGGCAGTCCGAGCGGCTTGCCGGTGAAGTGGCCCTCGGGGGTTTGCTCGAGGTCGGTGCCAATCAGGTGGGCAATGCCGAAGGCCTCCGCGATGGGCGCAGTGACGAAGGTGTTGGTCGCCGTGACAATGGCCACCAGGTCACCGGCGTTCAGGTGCTCATCGACCAGCGCCCTCGCTGCCTTCGTGAGGTGTGGCCGAATGCGTGTGGCCATGAAGTCGTCCCGCCAGGCGAACAGCTGCTCGGGTGGGTGGGCCGCCAGGGGCGCCAGCTGGAAGTCCAGGAACTCGTGGATGTCCAGGGTGCCAGCCTTGTACTGCTCATAAAAGTAATCGTTGCGGCGGCTGTACCAGTCCCGCTCGACCACGCCAAGGTCCACCAGGTGCTGGGCCCAGGCCACGTCACTGTCAATTGGAATGAGGGTGTTGTCGAGGTCGAAGAGGGCCAGTCGGCCTTGGGATGCTGGGGTCATGTGGGGCCCGGGGTGTTGGAGAGGGGTTGTGGCGACCTGGCCAGGGCCTCGTCGATCAGGCTGCGCACCAGTGGCAACGAGATCGCCCGCTGCAGAGACAGCGCACGGCGGTCGGCCATGTGCAGCAGTTCGGTGAGCAGCGAGAGATTCCGGGGCAGCCGGGTGAGCAGGTAATCGAACAGGTGGTCGTAGGTGTCTTGGGCGGGATGCGAGAGCCAGCCGAGTGCGAGCGCGCGGTCTCGCAGAGCATGGCGCATCTCTTCCTCGGTGAGCTCAGCCAATACATAGATCAGACACTGGCCCCGCCGGGTGCGCAGGTCTTCACGGCTGGGCATGTCCCTGGGGGGGCGATCGGCGGCGAAGACCATGCGGGCACCGTCCTGCATGGCTTGGTTGTAGGCCGTGAAAAGGGCGGCCTGTTCCTCGGCCGTGGCCAGGTGTACATCATCAATGAGCCAGACCCGGGGTGCAGTGGCCCCACCGCCGCGGCTGCCCTCGGGCCCCAGGGCCTGCGCCGGTGAGTCGCTGCGCTGCGGGTCCCCGCAGGCCAGAAGGATGGCACTGGCAGCGCCAGTGGCGGGCTCATCGGCCTCTGCCGCGAAGGCCTTCAGCCAGAACGTCTTTCCACTGCCGGGCGCACCCCACAGAAACAGGCAGGGGCCTGGCTGTTGTGCAAAGACGGCATCGAGTGCGGCGAGCACGGCGCCATTGCGGCCCACCACGCCGTCGGCGCGCCGGGGGGCGGGAAGGGCGCGGAGCCCCAGGGGCAACTGCTGCGCGGGAGAGTCGAGTGGTTGTCCCATAAAATGCAATTTTCCGAGCCTCTGCCATGAATTCAAAATCAACCAGCCTGACCTACCGCGACGCTGGCGTGGACATCGATGCCGGCGACGCCCTCGTCGACCGCATCAAGCCGCTGGCCAAGCGCACCATGCGGCCAGAGGTGCTCGCGGGCATTGGCGGCTTTGGCGCCCTGTGTGGCCTGCCCAAAGGGCTGGTGGAGCCCGTGCTGGTGTCCGGCACCGATGGCGTGGGCACCAAGCTCAAGCTGGCCTTCGCCCTGGACCGGCACGACACCGTGGGCATCGACCTTGTGGCCATGAGTGTGAACGACATTCTCGTTCAGGGGGCGGAGCCGCTCTTCTTTCTGGATTATTTCGCCTGTGGCCGCCTCGCGCTCGACACGGCCGCCGCCGTGGTGGGCGGCATTGCCAAGGGCTGTGAGGCTTCGGGCTGCGCACTGATTGGTGGTGAAACCGCCGAGATGCCCGGCATGTACCCCGATGGCGAATACGACCTGGCCGGCTTTGCGGTGGGCGTGGTCGAGCGGGCCAAGATTCTTGATGGCCGCAAGGTGGCGGCTGGCGATGTGGTGCTCGGCCTGGCCTCCAGCGGTTTTCACAGCAATGGTTACTCCCTGGTGCGGGCCGTGCTCGAGCGACGGTTCGGGTCCATCACCCGCGCGGCCTTGTCCACCGTGCAGCTGGAATCCTCGCCAGGCTCGGGCCAGATGGCGGGCCTCGATGACCTGGTCATGGCGCCCACACGCCTGTATGTGAAGTCGGTGTTGGCGGCCTTGCGTGCCCATCCCGAGTCGGTGCACGCCCTGGCCCACATCACCGGTGGTGGCCTGGTGGGCAACATTCCTCGGGTGCTGCCCGACGACCTCATGGTGACACTCGATGCGTCGGCCTGGCCCATGCCGGCCCTGATGTCCTTTGTGCAGGCTGAGGGGCAGATTGCCACCGACGAGATGCACCGCGTCTTCAATTGCGGCCTTGGCATGGTGGTGGTCGTGCCCGCGTCCGCGGCCGAGGCAGTGGGGGCGACGCTCACCGCCCATGGCGAGCGGGTTTATCGCGTGGGCGAGGTCGGCCCGCGGCCGGCCAACTCGGCACAGACCGTGATCAACTGATCCACCGACTGGGTCTGTGGGTCGACCCGAGTCACGTTTTCAAAACTGCGAAGCCAGGTGAGTTGTCGCTTGGCGAGTTGACGGGTGGCCTCGATCGCCCTCTGCGCGAATGCTCCCATCGACTCAAAGCCGGGCTCTCGATTCAGATGGGCCCAGGCCTGCCGGTAGCCCACGGCCCGCATGCTCGGATGCTGGGCTGTGAGGCCAGGCCGCTCTCGGAGTCTGCGCACCTCCTTCAGAAAGCCGTCGGCCAGCATGGCCTCCAGCCGTTGGGCAATGCGCGCATGCAGCCAGCTGCGGTCCTCGGGCAGGAGGGCCAGGGTCTGCAAGCGCCCCAGGGGCGGCAGCCCTTGGCCCTCGGCCTGGCTTTTGGCAATCCACTGGCTCAGGCTTTGGCCGGTCTCCTCGAGCACCTCGAGCGCCCGTGCGATGCGCTGGGCATCCTGGGGCGAGAGCCGGGCGGCGGTCTCAGGGTCGCGCTCGGCGAGCTGGGCATGCAGGGCGGGCCGGCCCTGCCGGCGCGCGGCTTGGGCAACGCGCTCGCGTGTCTCGTTGCTGCAGCGGGGCAGGGCGTCGATGCCGTCTCGCATGGCCTTGAAGTAGAGCATGGTGCCGCCTACCAGCAGGGGTGTGTGCCCCCGCTGAAGAATCTCCGCCACGGCCTGGCGTGCTGCCTCGAGGTGATCCGCTACGGAATGGGCATCTTCTGGCGCGCAGCAGTCCATGAGGTGGTGCGGCACTTCGGCCTGCTCCTGCGCAGAAGGCTTGGCCGTGCCGATGTCCATGCCCCTGTAGACCAGGGCCGAGTCGATGCTCACGATCTCCACAGGGCCCAGCCGCTGCGAGCGTGCGAGCGCCATGGCCAGGCTGGATT
>CAZPRT010000063.1:0-7921 GCA_964589205.1 uncultured Bordetella sp.
CAGCCCAGCACGGGCCTCGTCAAGGGCGGCATCGGAATAGTTCAGGGGGCTTCGGTAGTGGGCCCGAAGGATGAAAAATCGGAGCACCTCGGGGTGGTAGCGAGCCAGTACCTCCCGAATCGTGAAGAAGTTGCCCAAGGACTTCGACATCTTCTCGTCATCGATTCGAACAAAGCCGTTGTGCATCCAGACCCGGGCCATTGGGTTCGACTCGTCTGCACCCATGGCCCCCTCCGACTGGGCGATCTCGTTCTCGTGGTGCGGGAACTGAAGGTCTGCGCCACCGCCGTGAATGTCGAAATGCTCGCCCAACAAACGGCAGCTCATGGCGGAGCACTCGATGTGCCAGCCCGGTCGGCCAGGGCCGTAGGCCGATGCCCAGACGGCCTCCTCTGGCTCGTTGGCCTTGGCCCGCTTCCAGAGCACAAAGTCGAGCGGGTCGCGCTTGCCGTCGGCCACAGACACACGCTCACCAGCACGCAGTTCATCAAGCGTCTTCCCAGAGAGCCGGCCGTAGCGGGGGAATGACCGAACCGCAAAATGCACGTCGCCGGGGCTGCCATCGGGCAAGGGATCCTGGTAGGCCAGTCCACGCTGGGTGAGGGCATCGATCATGCTGAGCATGTCTTGTACATGGGCCGTGGCGCGGGGCTCATGGGTGGGCGGCAGCACCCCAAGGGCAGCCGCATCCGCCTGCATGGCCTGCGTGAACCGCTCGGTGAGGCTGGCCATGGTCTCATTGTTCTCAACGGCCCGGGCAATGATCTTGTCGTCAATGTCAGTGACATTGCGCACGTACGTGACCCGATGGCCTGTGGCCTCCAGCCACCGGCGTACGAGGTCGAAAACCACCAGCACACGCGCATGGCCAATGTGGCAAAAGTCGTAGACCGTCATCCCACAGACATACATGCGGACATGGCCCGGTTCCATGGGCTCAAAATCGACCTTGCTACGTGTTAAGGTGTTGAAAATCTTCAAGAATTCACCGTGCTAGACTGCCAGCAGTTATATCTAAGACTCCGCATTCTATGGCCAACCCTCTTCACGTGGCACATCAATTCATTCGGCACCTCCTGATCTCGCTGATGCTGGTGGCCCCGATGGCCATCGCCCAAACCCTCTCGAACACCACGAGTGGCGGCCTGC
This sequence comes from uncultured Bordetella sp., assembly GCA_964589205.1. Taxonomy (GTDB): domain Bacteria; phylum Pseudomonadota; class Gammaproteobacteria; order Burkholderiales; family Burkholderiaceae_A; genus Hahnella. Next base: position 1,150 of record CAZPRT010000063.1, read on the forward strand.
CCCGAACAGCCCCCGTGGTCTCGCCCGACCTCACGCGCACCATCGAACTCATTGAACTGCGCCGATTCGATGAGGCCCGCGAAAAGATCACCAATGCCTTGTCGTCCAAACCACGTGACGCCCAATGGCGCTTTCTCGAGGCCGTGCTGCTGAGCGAGACCAACCAAGACCGTGAGGCCATTGATGCCTTCGAGGCCCTCACCGAGGAGTTCCCAGAGCTGGCCGAGCCCTACAACAATCTGGCTGTGCTCTACCTGCGTTGCAATGAGCCGCTCCGAGCCCAGCAGGCGCTCGAGCGGGCCATCCTGAACCGACCTGGCTATGCGCTGGCCTACGAGAACCTTGGCGATCTGCATGCCAAGCTGGCCTTGGATGCTTACCAGAAGGGACTCAAGGCCCGTGGCCCCTCCCCTTTTTTGTCTGCCAAACGGCGGCACCTGCTCGAGCTGCCTTCACCCGCACCGCTTGGTCTTCAGACCAGGCCACCCGCGGGCGCCCGCCCGTCCTCCCCCGCCAATTAAGCAAAGGAATCACCATGGTTGAACTCAAGACCAGCATGGGTCGCATCACCCTTCGGCTCGATGCCGAGAAGGCCCCCAAGACCGTCGAAAACTTCATCACCTATGTGAAGGATGGCCACTTCGACGGCACCATTTTTCATCGGGTGATCAATGGCTTCATGATTCAGGGCGGTGGCTTCGATGCCAAGATGGTCCAGAAGCCCACCCGTGACACCATTGAGAACGAGGCCGACAACGGCCTGCAGAACAAGGCCTACACCATTGCCATGGCCCGCACGAGCGAGCCCCATTCGGCCAGTGCCCAGTTCTTCATCAACGTGGCCGACAACGAATTCCTGAACTTCAAGGCACCCACCGGCAATGGCTGGGGCTACGCCGTTTTTGGCGAAGTCGTCGAGGGCAAGGATGTCGTCGATCAGATCAAGGCCGTGAAGACCAGCAACAGTGGCTTTCATCAAGATGTGCCGGTCGAGCCTGTGCTGATCGAAAAGGCCACGGTCATCGACTAAGGCCAGAAGGCCCAAGGCCCCATGGCCATCACCCTGAGCCTGCCACAAGAGGGGCGGGTGCTACTGGCCTCAGACGTTCATCTGTCCCCGGAGCAGCCCGACCTCACGGCCTGCTTCCTTCAATGGCTGGCAGCAACCGAGTCGCTTCGGCCCGACTGGCTCATTCTGCTGGGCGACCTCATGGATGCCTGGGTCGGCGATGACCAGATGCAGGCGGCCGGGCCAGAAGGCCAACTCTGGGCGAGCCTGGCAAAGGCCCTGCAAGGGCACGCAAACCAAGGCACCCAGATTGGCCTGGTGGTGGGAAACCGAGACTTCCTCATGGGCGAGCTCGCAGCCCAAAGCCTCGGCGCTCAATTGCTGGGCGACTGGGTGCGAGTCGAGCACCCCAGCATCGGCACGGCCCTGCTCTGCCATGGCGACCAACTCTGCCTCGACGACACCGACTACCAAGCCTTTCGCAGCCTGGTGCGCGCCAAGGATTGGCAACAGGCGTTCCTCTCAAGAAGCCTGTCCGACCGCATGGCGCAGGCCCGAGCGCTTCGATCGCAGAGTGAGCACGAGAAGCAACTCAAGCAGCCCGAGATCATGGACATCCAGCCGCAGGCGGCCCTGGAAGCACTGGACACGCACGACTGCGATCTGTTGATTCACGGCCACACCCACCGACCCGGCTGCGATGCCCTGCCCGATGGCCGAGCCCGTTGGGTGCTGCCCGACTGGGCCGCGCCACCCTCAGGACGAGGTGGAGGACTCCTGATCGACCCTCGCGGCGTTGTTGTTCAGCCGCTGTTCTAGGGACGCAATCAGACGTTGCTGCTCGGCCACCGCATGGGCGAGCATGGCCAACTGTGCATCACGCGGGTCTTGCGCGTCTTCGGTCACCCCATAGGCCGCAAAGGCGCGGCTTCCAACACGTTGTTCACTGAGTGAGTCGGCCTTGCCGTCTTCCACTGGGCGCGCCGGGATGCCCACCACGGTGGCCCCTTCAGGCACTGCAGCCACAACAACTGCATTGGAGCCCACCTTGGCACCTTCCCCCACGGTAAACGGACCCAGTACCTTTGCGCCGGCACCAACCACCACGCGCGGGCCCAGCGTGGGGTGACGTTTTTCTCCTTTGGTGAGCGAGGTGCCACCGAGGGTCACGCCCTGATAGATGGTGCAGTCATCACCCAGTTCGGCTGTCTCTCCAATGACCACGCCCATGCCATGGTCGATGAAGACTCGCCGACCGATTCGCGCACCGGGATGAATCTCAATGCCGGTGATCCAGCGCGAGAGCATGGCCAGGAATCGGGCCAGCCAACGAAAAGGGCCCAGGTTGCTCTGCCAGAGGCCATGGGAGAGCCGGTGAAACCAAATGGCATGCAAGCCGGGGTAACAAGTGAGCACCTCGAACCACGTGCGCGCGGCCGGGTCTCGACTGAGGATGGCCTCGATGTCTTCGGAGAATCGTTGAAAGGGCATCGGGCAAGACTATCAGAGGTTCTTCTCGAGGTCTGAGCACAGGCCTCGGAGCATCTGCACCTCGTCCTCGAGCAGGCCGGCCCGTGCGAAGAGGCGTCGCAGCCGCTCATCCATCCGCCCCGGGGCGGTGGGCGACAAGGTTCCCACACGCTCGGCCACTGACATGAGGTGCGCATGCAAGCCTTCTACCGCGCCCTGCGAGGCCGCAATGGCTGTGGGACGCCCCGCACCTGGGGTGGTGGGCGGGGCCAGCGGCACACTCAATTGAGCGCGGGCTGCGCGGCGCACGGCATGGGCCACCACCTGCACCGCCTGGGACAGATTGAGCGATCCAAACCGTGGGCTGACATCCAGGCTACACACACGCTGGCACTTGAGCACATGGGCATTGGAGAGCCCCGAGCGCTCCGGCCCAAAGACCAGGCTGGCCGATTCCGAGGGGTGTGCTGCAAGCCATGCCAGCATCTCCTCCATGCCCTCATCGAGGGTGACACGCGGGGGCTCAAACTCGCGCGGCCGTGCGGTGAGTGCCATGCTCCAGCGTACGTCGGACTGAAGCTCATCAAAGGGCGCATAGACCACGGGCTGCATCACGGCATCTGCCCCAGCAGCCATCGCCACGGCCTGCGGATCGAGGTGCATGTCCACCGCCACGGGGTCGGCCACCTGACAATGGGCAAGGCCCATGGTGGCCATGGCCCGAAGGCTCGCACCCACATTGCCAGGATGGGTGGGTGAGACGAGCGTGACACGAACGCGGCCGAGAAGGCCTTCGAGTGGATCGGGCAAGGATGCAGTCAAATTCACGGCAGAGGACTCCGAGAAGGGGGGACGCAGGCAGTAAACTAGCGGACTGCTCTTTCTACAGCCTATTGTCATGCATCCGATGCTCAACACCGCGGTCAAGGCCGCCCGTCGCGCCGGCGCGATCATCAACCGCGCCAGTCTCGACATCGACCGCCTTCGGGTGTCTCGAAAAGATCAAAACGATTTCGTCACCGAGGTCGACCAGGCCTGCGAGGCTGCCATCATCGAGATCCTCTCGACTGCCTACCCGGGCCACGGCTTTCTCGGAGAAGAAACGGGCCTCACCCTCGGTGGCAAGCCCATCGAGGATCGGCCCGACAACCTCTGGATCATCGACCCCCTCGACGGCACCACCAACTTCATTCATGGCATGCCGGTCTATGGGGTGTCCATCGCCCTCATGCAAAAAGAGCAGATCACCCAGGCGGTGGTCTACGACCCCAGCCGCGATGAACTCTTCGTGGCCTCCAAAGGCAAAGGTGCCTACCTCAACGATCGTCGCCTGCGGGTCTCCAAGCGCGACCGGCTCGATGAGTCTCTCATTGGCACGGGATTCCCCTTCAAACGACAAGAGCAGATCGATGCCTACTTGTCCATGTTCAAGCAAGTCAGCAGCAGGGCTGCGGGGCTGCGCAGGCCAGGGGCTGCCGCCATCGACCTGGCCTATGTGGCGGCTGGCCGCTACGACGGCTTCTTCGAGATGGGACTCATGCCCTGGGATGCGGCAGCAGGCAGCCTTCTGGTGACCGAGGCTGGCGGCTACGTTGGAAATTTCCAGGGCGAGGGTGACTTCCTCTTTCAAGAAAACATCATCGCGGCCAATCCGAAGGTCTTCGCAGCCTTGGTCTCCATCCTGTCCGCCTACCGGACAACATGACAGACCTCGGCGCCCACACGCCGATGATGCAGCAGTTCCTGCGCATCAAGGCCACGGTGCCCGACGCCCTGCTGTTCTATCGGATGGGCGACTTCTACGAGCTCTTTTTTGAGGATGCCGAACGGGCCGCACGACTGCTGGGCATCACCCTGACCCAGCGCGGCCAGAGCGCAGGCCAGCCGGTCGTGATGGCCGGTGTCCCGGTCCACGCCTCTGAGGCCTATCTGGCCAAGCTGCTCAAGGCCGGACACACCGTGGCCATCTGCGAGCAGGTGGGCGAGGTCGGCAGCGGCAAAGGGCCCGTCGCGCGCGAAGTGGTGCGGATCGCCACCCCCGGCACCCTCTCCGAAGAGGGGCTATTGCCCGAGCGATCCACGGCATGGCTCGCAGGCGTCTCCCCCTGCGGCGGTGCGCTGGTCTGGTTCGATGTCTCCACTGGCGCGCTGCACTGGGCGCTGGTCAACGATTCCAACCGCGACGAACTGCTCGATCGGCTCGAGCCCGTGGAACTGCTGCTTCCCGATCGCGGGCCCCGTCATCAACCACTCTTTGGGCGCTGGACAGCGCGCGAGCACCCCCCCTGGCTTTTTGATGCCGAGATGGGCCGGCAACTGCTCATGCAGCGGCTGGCCGTGGGGTCGCTTCATGCCTTTGAACTGGATGCCCACCCCGAGGCCCTGGCCTGCATGGCCGCGGTGCTGGGCTATGCAGAGCGCAGTCTGGGCCGGCCACTGCTGCACCTGCAGGCGCCCCGGCGCGAATCGCCCTCCTCTCAGGTTGAACTCGACAGCGTGGCCAGGCGCACCCTCGAGCTCACCCAGACCGTGATCTCGTCGGGCGAGGATGCAAGCCTGCTGGCGGCCATTGACAAGACGGTAACCTCGGCGGGTGGCCGTCAATTGCGTGAATGGCTGCTGGCCCCGAGCCGAGACAATGCACTGCTGATGACGCGACAAGAGGCCCTGCGCTGGCTCTGTGGCCAGACCCCGGCGCAGGCGGGGCAATCGGCCCCAGCACCTCTGGAAGTTGTGCGAACCCACCTGCGGCCCATCTTTGACATCGGACGGCTCGCCGCCCGCATTGCCCTGCGCCAGGCCAAGCCAAGAGACCTCACCAGCCTGGCCCAATCACTGCGCGGCCTGGCCCCGTTGGCCCGTGCGCTCTCAGGCACCTCGTCGGGCCTGCTGGGCCATCTGGCATCGCAGCTCAGCAACGCCACTGCGGCCTCCGTCGCAGCCACCATCGAGGCCACACTGGCCGACAACCCATCGGTCCAACTGCGCGACGGTGGCGTCATTCGTGCGGGCGTGGATGCAGAACTCGATGGCCTTCGGGCCATTCAGACCGATGGCAGCAGCCAACTGCTGTCCCTTGAAGCCCAGGAACGAGCGCAGAGCGGCATTGCCAACCTCCGGGTGGGCTTTTCCAGCGTGCATGGCTATTACTTCGAGGTGACTGCCGGTCAGCTGGAAAAGGTACCCGCTCACTTTCAAAGACGACAGACGCTCAAGAACGCCGAGCGTTTCATCACGCCCGCGCTCAAGGCCTACGAGGACAAGGCACTCTCTGCCCAAGAACGGGCACTGGCCATGGAGAAGCTGCTCTATGAGCGGCTGCTCGATGAACTGGTGCCCTCGGTTGCCGACCTGCAAGCCGTGGCCCAGGCCACGGCCACACTCGATGCCCTGGCCAGCATGGCCATGCTCATGCATGACCTTCACTGGGTGCTTCCCACCCTCACAGAAGAGGCAAAGGTTGAGATTCAGGAAGGACGCCACCCGGTGCTCTGCCAGCGCATGTCCGACTTTGTGGCCAACGACACCGCACTCTCGGCCGAGCGACGCCTGCTGCTGATCACCGGGCCGAACATGGGTGGGAAGTCGACCTACATGCGGCAGACCGCCCTTGCGGTCATCCTCGCTCGCATGGGTGCGCCCATTCCCGCAACCCAGGCACGCATTGGCCAGATCGATCGCATCTTCACCCGCATTGGGGCTGCAGACGACCTGGCCGGTGGCCGCTCCACCTTCATGGTGGAGATGACCGAGGCCGCGCTCATCCTTCACCGCTCTGGCCCAAACAGCCTGGTGCTCATGGATGAAATCGGGCGTGGCACCTCCACAGTGGATGGCCTGGCCCTGGCGCATGCCATTGCCACAAGCCTCGCCAAGGACAACCGCTGCCTGTGCCTATTCGCCACCCATTACTTTGAACTCACGGGCCTCCCCCAGCAGGTGCAGGGTGCTGTGAACCTGCATGTTCGTGCCATGGAACACGAGGACAAGATCATCTTTCTTCACCGCATCGAGGAAGGCCCAGCGAGCCAGAGCTTCGGCCTGGAGGTGGCCCGCCTGGCGGGCCTGCCCGAGACTGTGATTCGTCGAGCCAAACAACTTCAGAACCAGCCCTCGCAGCTGGGCCTCTTTTGAAGATTGACCGCCCTCTGCCCTGGCTGGGCGGCCTCACCGCCAGCGAGTTCATGCGAAGGCACTGGCAGCGCAAGCCCTTGTTTGTGAAGGCTGCCTTCCCACACTGGCGCACCGAGCAGCCACCGGTCAGCGCAGACCGCCTGCTTCAACTCTTTGACG
>CAZPRT010000064.1:0-728 GCA_964589205.1 uncultured Bordetella sp.
AGTTTCGGACATGTTTAATTCCTCTGAAATTTAAGCTTGCACTTTTTCGCGGAAGAGCACCCGGGCGAGAACGTTGAGCGCGAGCACGGTCAGGGTAATCAAGAGTGCCCCGCCCCAGGCCAGGCGAATCCAGTTGTCGTAAGGACTCATGGCGAACTGGAAGATCACCACGGGCAGGTTGGCCATGGGGCCATTCATGTCGGTCGTGAAGAACTGATTATTGAGCGCCGTGAAGAGCAAAGGCGCCGTTTCACCACTGATGCGGGCCAAGGCCAACAACAAGCCCGTGATGACCCCTGCCTTGGCCGCCCGCAGTGTCACAAAGGTAGCGACCTTCCAGCGTGGTGCACCCAGTGAAAAAGCGGCCTCGCGAAGGCTTCCCGGCACCAGCCGAAGCATGTTCTCCGTGGTGCGCACCACCACCGGAACGGCGATCAGCGCCAGCGCAAGGCTACCCGCCCAACCAGAGAAGTGCTTCACCTGAGCCACGAGAATCGCGTAGACAAAGAGACCCAACACAATGGATGGCGCCGACAGCATGATGTCGGTCACAAACCGCGTGACCTCAGCGGTCTTGCTCTCGTCACCGTACTCCGCCAGGTAGACGCCCGCGAAGATGCCAATGGGCGTGCTCACAAGGGCGGTGACGCCCACCATCATCAGACTGCCCACAATGGCATTGGCCAGGCCGCCACCCTCAGAACCCGGGGCCGGGGTGGACTCGGTGA
>CAZPRT010000064.1:738-7888 GCA_964589205.1 uncultured Bordetella sp.
GCCTCAAACCCATTCTTAAACAAAATGAAGAGAATCCAGAGTAAGACGAAGAGGCCGATGACCATCGCGACCATGGACAGGGTGAGCCCAATCCGGTTAACCCACATGCGTTTCCTGTAGAGATTGACGTTCATCGCCAGCGCCTTATGTCTTGGTGCCCTTGGCCCGCTCGGTTCGGATGATCAGGATCTTGGCCAAGGCCAAGACCACGAAGGTGATCACGAAGAGAAGGAAGCCAAGCGCGAACAGGGTGGAGAGGTGGAAGTCGCCTGCCTCGGCGAACTCATTGGCCAGCGATGACGCGATGGATGTTCCTGGTGCAAACAATGAGGGCAGTAGCCGTTGGGAGTTTCCGATCACAAAAGTGACCGCCATGGTCTCACCCAGGGCACGACCCAGGCCCAGCATGATGCCGCCAATCACGCCCTTTTGGGTATAAGGAAGCACCACGTACCGCACCACCTCATAAGTGGTGCAGCCCACACCGTAGGCCGACTCTCGAAGTATGGGTGGTGTGATCTCGAAGACGTCCCGCATCACCGCTGCGATGAAGGGAAGAATCATGAAGGCCAGAATGATGCCCGCCGCCAGAATGCCGATGCCGTTCATGGCCCCACCAAACAATGGCGCAATGATGGGCATCTGGCCCAGGGTCGACTGAAGGGCCGGCTGCCCGTACTCGGCGAACAGGGGCGCAAAGATGAATAAACCAAACATGCCGTAAATGATGGACGGCACCGCTGCGAGCAGTTCCACGGCCGTGCCCAGAGGACGCCGCAGCCATGTGGGGCATGTCTCGGTCAGGAACAGTGCGATGCCGAAGGACAAGGGCACTGCAATGAGCAGCGCAATGGAGGCGCTCATGATGGTGCCGTAGATGGCAATGAGGGCACCAAACTCCTCGTTGATGATGTCCCACTCAATGCGCCAAATGAATTCGATGCCAAATTTTTGAAACGCCGGCCAGGCGTTGAACAACAAGGAGCCGATGATTCCAACAAGCGCGATCAAGACCAACAAGGAGAAGGCCATGGTGGCCTTGTGAAACAGAAAATCCTGGGTCTTCTGACGCGCCACCACCGCAAGCATCCGCTCGCGGGAGGCCGCCTCTGGTGAGATCTGTTGGGTCTGACTCATGCTCACTCCTGACAACACGGATGAAAAACCTGGCCCAAGCATCTGGGCCAGGTCTCAAACAACTTACACCACAACTTTGATTCGAGCTCAGTTCTGGATCTGCGACCAGACTTTAGAACGAATCTGCGCGGTCAGGGCGTCAGGCAGGGGCACGTAGTCGAGGTCGAGGGCCATCTGCTTGCCATTCTTGAAAGACCAGTCAAAGAACTTGAGCGCATCGGCCGAAGCCTTCTTGTCGGTGGGCTGCTTGTACATCACGATGAAGGAGGCCGTGGAGATGGGCCAGGAATCAGCACCGGGCTGATTCACGATGGACAAGCCCATGCCGGGAACACTGAACCAGTCGGCACCGGCTGCGGCCGCGGCAAAGGTCTTGTCATCGGGGCGAACAAACTTGCCGTCTTTGTTCTGAAGCGACATGTAAGGGATGTTGTTCTTTTTGGCGTAGGCGTACTCGACGTAACCGATCGCACCTTTGACACGGGCCACGTTGGCGGCCACACCCTCATTGCCTTTGCCACCAATGGAGGAGGCTGCGGGCCACTTCACTGCGGCGCCCTTGCCAACCTTCTCAGCCCAGAGCTTGCTCACGGTGGTGAGGTAGTCGGTGAAGTTGAAGGTCGTGCCCGAGCCGTCTGCACGATGCACCACGGTGATGGTCTGGTCGGGCAGCTTCTTGCCAGGGTTGAGCGCAGCAATCTTGGGGTCGTTCCAGTTCACGATCCAGCCCATGAACATTTCGGCCAGAACTTCACCCGTGATGCGCAGTTCTCCCTGCTTGAAACCATCCAGGTTGAAGACAGGAATCGTGCCACCGATGATGGCTGGGAACTGGACCATGCCATCCTTGTCGAGGTCGGCCCCCTTGATTGGCGCGTCCGTTGCGCCGAAGGTCACGGTCTTTGCGCGGATCTGGCGCATGCCGCCGGAAGAACCGATGGACTGATAGTTCAGTGCGGCGCCGGTTTCCTTCTTGTAGGCCTCGGCCCACTTGGCGTAGACGGGATAAGGGAACGTGGCACCCGCACCGGTGATGGTTTGTGCGGCAGCATGCAGGCTGAACGCCATGGCCGCGCCACCGATCAGAACTTTTGTAAACATGTTTTTCATGAAATGCCTCTTTCTGGAATCAATGAACAGAAGGGGAACAACGCCAAGGTTCAGCGTTAACCCGAAGGCTACCGACCAGATATGACACTTCGATGACACTCAATGCGTGCCGTGCTGTCGGGGCAGCCCCGCAGTGCACAGCACGGCCATGGCCAGCATGGCAGCACTGCCGATCAGGCATCCCATCAGGCCAAAGCCCTGGTAGAGCAGGCCAGAGAGCAGTGTGCCCAGGAATCGGCCCACAGCATTGGCCGCGTAGTAAAAGCCCACGTCTTCGGCTGCTTTCTCGGAGCCGGCATAGGCGAGCACCAAATAACTGTGGAGCGAGGAATTCACGGCAAAGGCCAGACCGAAGACAGCCAGCCCCGCGACAACCCAAGCCCCCATCGGCGTGATGCCCTGCCAGACACCCGCGGCGATCGCCAGGGGCACCAAGGCCAGCCCAACGCCCCACCACTGGGCGGCGGGAACTTCATTCGAGAGCCCATCGGCGCTCTTTCGAACAAACTGCGGCGCCATGGCCTGCACCAGGCCATAGCCAATCGTCCAGGCCGCCAGGAAGGCGCCCACCTCGGTGAAAGCCCACCCCTGGGCGTAGAGAAATACGGGCACCCCCACCACGAACCAGACATCCCGTGCACCGAACAGGACGACACGGCCCGCCGCCAACAGATTGAGCGCGCGTGACTTGGAGAACAGTTCTCGGGCCGACTTGGAGGCCTTCTGAGACTGACCCATCCACGGGGGTAGGAGCAGCAGGACCCCGATCAGCACCAGTGCCAGCAGACCTGCCATGAGCCAGAGTGCACCCTGAAAACCAACGAGGTCGAGCATGAGGCCGCCCAGAAAGAAGCCCACGCCCTTCATCGCATTCTTGCTGCCGGTAAACCAGGCCACCCAGCGGAAGAGGCGGCTCGAGGCATCGCCCGCCGTGAGCTTGATGGCCGACTTGCTCGCCGTCTTGGTGAGGTCTTTCGCCACGCCACAGATGCCCTGGGCCAGCACCACCCAGGCCACCGACAGCCACGCCGACCAGTCTGGCGAGACCATGGAGAGCACGAGAAAGCCCGAGATTTGGGTGGCCAGGCCCACGGCCAGCATGCGCGAGATGCCATGCCGGGTCGCAAGCCAGCCGCCAATCAGGTTGGCCAAGACCCCTGCGGCCTCATAGAGCAGAAATAAAAAGGCCAGGGTGAAGGGGGAGTAGCCGAGCTTGAAAAAATGCAGCAACACCAGCATGCGCAGGGCGCCGTCGGTGAGGGTGAAGCCCCAATAGCTGGCGGTCACCAACAAATACTGTCGAGCGCCCAGCCCAGGGTTCACTGGATGCAGCCGATGGACGGGTTCGTGAGGCGCGTGGGCTTACAGGCCCACGGACTCCAAATGACAGGCGAGGTCCACCATTCGGCAGGCGTAGCCCATCTCGTTGTCATACCAGGCATAGACCTTGAGCATGGTGCCGTCGGTCACCAAGGTCGAAGGTGCATCCACAACGCCGCTGCGGGTGTCTCGCGCGTAATCAGCACTGACCAAAGGAAGGGTCTCATGACCCAGGATGCCCTGCAGTGGCCCTGCTGCGGCGGCCTGCGCAAAGGCCGCATTGACCTCCTCGGCCGTGACCGCGCGGTTCAGTTCAAAGACGCAGTCGGTGAGCGAGGCATTGAGCACGGGAGCCCGAACGGCATGGCCATTGAGTTTCCCCTTCAACTCGGGGTAGATGAGTGCGATGGCCGTGGCACTGCCCGTGGTGGTGGGTGCCAGGCTCATCATGGCGCTCCGGGCTCGACGCAAGTCTTTGTGAGGCGCATCCACCACCAGGTTGGTGTTGGTGGGGTCGTGGATGGTGGTGATCTGCCCATGCCGAATGCCAAACCGCTCATGCACCACCTTGACCACGGGTGCCAAACAGTTTGTCGTGCATGAGGCCGCCGTCACGATGCGATGGGCGGCGGGCAGATACTGGTCGTGGTTCACACCCACCACCACATTGAGCACACTGGGGTCCTTCACCGGCGCAGACACCACCACCCGCTTGGCCCCACGGTCGAAGTGACCCTGCAGGGCCTCTGGCGTGAGGAACTTGCCCGTGCACTCCAGCACCAGGTCAACCCCTTGGGACGCCCAGTCGATCTCACCTGGGGTGGCATGGCTCGTGAATGACATGCGATGGCCTGCGACATCGATGGCATCGCCTGTGGCCTGGGCAGCAATCGGCGCGCGCCAACGGCCCTGCACCGTGTCGAAGGCGAGCAGATGCGCCGTGGCCGCCGCACCACCCTTCAATTCATTGAGATGCACCACCTCGAGTCGGTTGCCGGCACGTGGGTCATCGGAAGGTCGCTCGGCCGCACCCATGGCGGCCCGCAGGGCCAATCGGCCGATTCGCCCCATTCCGTTGATCCCAACACGCATGGCCCAATCTTTCGAGAATATTGAAAGGATGAGTGTCGAGGACCAACATGACAAAACGATGACAATCCACGGTGAACTGGCCCACAGGGGCCGGGCGGCAGGCTACTGATCGGGCAATTCGGCGGCCAGTCCCTCGGCCATGTCGGCGGCGGCCGATGCGCTCTCGTGCTCCACCATGATGCGCAGGAGAGGTTCCGTGCCAGAGGGCCGAATCAGAATGCGACCCTGGCCCTGAAGCGACTGCCTGGCCCGTTGGTAGGCCGACTGAAAAGTGGCATGGGCCTGCCAGTCGAAGCCAGGTGGCAGGCGGCGGTTGACCAAGACCTGGGGCAGCAACTGCAGCTCCGACACATAGTCTGAAAGCGTCTGCTCCTGCCCCACCACGGCCGCCAGCACCTGAAGGGCACTGATGATGCCGTCGCCGGTCGTGTGTCGATCCAGGCAGAGCAGATGGCCAGAGGTCTCACCGCCCAGCTGCCAGCCTGTCTCCTTGAGCGTCTCCATGACATAGCGGTCACCGACCTTGGCCCGGCGGAAGTCCAGGCCCATGGCGCCCAGCCGCTGCTCGAGGGCGAGGTTGGTCATGAGTGTGCCCACCACGCCACCCACGGCCACCTTGCCCCGCTTGCTCACCCGGTGCTTCACGATGGCGTAGAGGAGTTCGTCCCCGCTGAAGATCCGACCAGATGCGTCGGCCATCATGATGCGATCGCCGTCGCCATCGAGCGCAATGCCGTAATCGGCCTCCGCCGCCAGCACCATGTTGGCCATGGCCTCTGGATGCGTGGCCCCCACCTGATGATTGATGTTCAGGCCATCGGGCTGGTGCCCCATGCGGATGACCTCGGCACCGAGCTCGTGAAAGACATCGGCCGCCACGTGGTATGCCGCACCGTGGGCGGCGTCCACCACCAGGCGCAGGCCCGACAGGCTCAGCGACTGCGGGAAGCTGCTCTTGCAAAATTCAATGTATCGGCCTGCGGCGTCGTCAATGCGTCGGGCCTTGCCGAGGTCTCTGGAGGCCACACAGGCAATCTCTTGGGCCAGCGCCGCCTCGATCTCCAGCTCCACGCTGTCGGGCAGCTTCTCGCCCTGATGGTCGAAAAACTTGATGCCGTTGTCATCGTAAGGATTGTGCGAGGCACTGATGACCACCCCGGCAGACAGGCGAAGGGTTCGCGTGAGATAGGCAATGGCCGGCGTGGGCATGGGCCCAGCCAGCATCACATCGACCCCCACGCTCGAAAATCCAGACTCGAGCGCAGCCTCGAGCATGTAGCCGGAAATGCGTGTGTCCTTGCCGATGAGGACGGCCGGGGATCGCCAGCGCTGGGCAAGGATTCGGCCGGCCGCCATGCCCAAACGGAGCATGAAGGCGGGCGTGATGGGAGCGTCCCCCACGCGGCCCCGGATGCCGTCGGTTCCAAAGTATTGTCTGGTCATCGCACTATTTTAGGCCGGCCCAGACCCGCAGGGCGTCCACCGTCTCACGCACATCATGAACACGCAGCACCCGCGCGCCCGCGGCTGCGGCCATCACGGCCGCAGCAAGGCTTCCCCCCAGACGGCTCAGGGGGCGGTCCAGCGGCCGTTCGCTCAACTCGGCCAGCATGCGCTTGCGGGAGACCCCCACCAGCACGGGACCCACACGGGACAAGGCCGGCAGGTGACGAAAGAGTTGGCGGTTGTGGGCCAGGGTCTTGCCAAAGCCAAAGCCAGGATCAAGCAGAATCTGGTCGCGCGCCAGGCCAGCGGCCATCAGCCGGGATTGTTGGGCCCTCAAAAAACCGCTGACCTCCTCCACCACATCATCGTAGTGGGGAGCAGACTGCATGGTCTGCGGCTCACCCTGCATGTGCATGACACACACCATGGCTCGGCATTGTTGGATCGCTGGCAACAAGGCCAGCATGGCCTCCGATTGAAATCCCGACACGTCATTCACAAGATCGATCCCCACATCGAGTGCCTGCCGCACGACGCTGGGCCTGCGACTGTCGAGTGAGAGGGGAATCTGGAGGGGTGCGAGGGCCTCGAGCACTGGAAGCACCCGGTCGGCCTCTTCCTCGGGTGAGACGGGCTGCGCCCCGGGCCGGGTGCTTTCACCGCCAACATCGATGATGTCGGCACCCTCCTCCTTCATGCGATGGGCGGCCTCCAAGGCCTGGGAGAGCGCCATGTGGCGCCCTCCATCGGAGAAGGAGTCGGGGGTGACGTTCAGAATGCCCATGACCCAGGGGCGCTCGGCGTCGAGCTCGAAGCGCCCACAGATCATGGGAGGTGCTTAGGCGGGGGCTGCCGCGCTGTCTGGTGCGATGCTGCCGCTTGGACCAGCACCGGCCGAGGGCGTGCTGCCACCCGACCCGGGCTTGCTGGAGGGCGGCTTGGGCTCACGGCCTTCCAGGATGTCCTGGATCTGCTCTGCATCGATGGTCTCCCACTCGAGCAGGGCCTTGGCCATGGCGTGCATCTTGTCTTTGTTGTCCTCGAT
>CAZPRT010000065.1:0-7739 GCA_964589205.1 uncultured Bordetella sp.
TGCAGCAAGTCTGCCGCCCAGTTCGACTTCGACAAGCTCAAGTGGCTCAACAACCATTACCTCAGGGCTCGATCCGGTGCAGACCTTGCGGTGCTCATTGCACCGCGCATGCGGGCCGAAGGCTTTGCTCCCGGGGTTGGGCCGGCGCTGGATCAGGTCTGCGAGTTGCTGAAGGATCGGGCTGCCACCCTGGCAGACCTGGCCGAAGAGGCCTCTGTGTTCTACCTCGAGCCCCAGCCCGATGCGGCCGCCCTGGCCGAGCGGCTCTTGGGCACTGTGCCCGCGGCCCTCAAGGGCTTGGCCGAATCGTTGCCAAGCGATTTCGACGCCGCCCAGGCCTCAGCGCTCATCAAGGCCCAGTTGGCTGTGCACGGGCTCAAGATGCCGCAACTGGCCATGGCCTTGCGGCTCGTCTTGCTGGGCCGGTCCGAGACACCGTCGATCGACAAGGTCATGGCCGTGCTGGGTCGCGAGAAAATCCAAAGCCGCATTGCGGCCCTGGTGCCCTAGTATCTTTAGACCCTGAGTCCCCCGCCGCCCGCGATACACTCAACCCCATGTCCGGAAACACGTTTGGCCACCTTTTTGCGGTGACCTCCTTTGGAGAGTCGCATGGGCCAGCCATTGGCTGCGTGGTGGATGGCTGCCCACCGGGGCTTGCGCTCGAGGCCGCTGACATACAGCTTGAGCTCGATCGCCGCCGCCCTGGCACCTCACGCCATGTCACCCAGCGCCAAGAGCCAGACACCGTGGAGATTTTGTCGGGCGTCTACGAGGGTCTCACCACGGGCACGCCCATTGCGCTGCTGATCCGCAACCAAGACCAGCGCAGCAAGGACTACGCCGACATCGCCCAGACCTTCCGGCCAGGGCACGCCGATTACACCTACTGGCACAAGTACGGCATTCGTGATCCTCGGGGTGGGGGGCGGTCATCTGCCCGAGAAACCGCGGTTCGAGTGGCCGCAGGGGCCATCGCCAAGAAGTGGCTTGCAACCCATCATGGTGTGCACATTCGTGGCTGCATGAGCCAGCTGGGCGAGCACGCCATTGCATTTGAGGACTGGGCCCATGTGGCCCACAACGCCTTCTTTGCGGCCAATGCATCCCAGATCCCGGCGCTCGAGGCCTACATGGATTCGCTTCGCAAGGCGGGCGACTCGTGCGGGGCCCGCATTTTTGTGGAGGCCACCGGCGTGCCGGTGGGCTGGGGCGAGCCGGTCTACGACCGTCTCGATGCCGACATTGCCCACGCCATGATGGGCATCAATGCCGTCAAGGCCGTGGAGATTGGTGCGGGCTTTGCCTCGGTCGCCCAGCGAGGTTCGGAGCACGGGGATGAACTCACCCCCGAGGGCTTTGTCACCAACCACGCGGGAGGTGTCTTGGGGGGCATCTCGACGGGGCAGCCTGTCACGGTCTCGATTGCCATCAAGCCCACCTCCAGCATCCGCACGCCTCGGCGCTCCATCAACCTAGAGGGGCAGCTTACCGTTGTGGAGACCCATGGCCGCCACGACCCATGCGTGGGCATTCGCGCAACCCCCATTGCGGAGGCCATGCTGGCCCTGGTGCTGATCGACCACGCCCTGCGTCATCGTGCTCAGAATGCCGATGTCTCCGTGAGCACACCCAAGATTCCCGGTCAGGCCAGTTGAACCCGGCAGGCCGTCGGGTGGCTGCGTTTTTCGGCAGCTATTTCGCCTATGTGGGGCTCTTCTCGCCTTATTTGTCTCTGTGGCTCAACGGCCGGGGCTTCACGCCCACGGAGATCGGCATTCTGGTGTCGCCCATGCAGTGGGCCCGGGTCTTTGGTCCACCTGCCTGGGGCTGGCTGGCTGATCATGTTCAGCCATCCCGCGTGCCCCGGGTGGTGCAACTTGCGGCCTTGGCCGCACTGATGAGCGCGGCCCTTCTGCTGCTGGACTGGTCCTTCTGGGGGCTCTTTGCGGTGCTCTGCCTCATGAGCTTTTTCTTAAGTGGGCAGGTGCCCATTGCAGAGTCTTTGGCAATGCAGTCGAGCAAGGGCGACATGGGTGCCTACGGACGCATGCGGGTCTGGGGGTCGATTGGATTCATTGCCGCCGTGATGCTCGGGGGGCTTTGGTTCGATGCCTTTGGCATGGCCACGCTGCCCGGCGTCTTGATGCTGAGCCTTGCACTCATTGCACTGGTGGCCTTGGTGCTTCCGCCCAGTGAGCCCGTGGCGATTGCACCCAAGGCCGGTGCCATGAAGGCTGCGCTGGCCGAGCCACGTGTGCGGCTCTTTTTGTTGTCATCCTTCCTCATGCTGGTGGCCCATGCGCCGCTCTACACCTTGTTCTCTCTGTGGCTGGAGCAAAAGGGCTACAGCCGAACCGAGATCGGGATGCTCTGGACACTCGGGGTGCTTGCAGAGATTGTTCTCTTTCAGTTTCAGCGGCCCATCTTCGAGCGGCTTGGCCTCTACCGCTGTTGGGTCGGCAGCTATTGGGTGACGGCCCTACGGTTCGGGCTCATTGCGGTGTCTGGCGGGGGCATTCTGATCTTGCTCCTGGCCCAGGGGCTGCATGCCGTGACCTTCGGCGTTCACCACAGCGCCTCGATGGCCTTGGTGCGCGAATGGTTCCCCGCCCAGGCCCAGGCCCGGGGGCAGGCCCTCTACACCATGGCCTCTTACGGAGTAGGTGGTTCCTTGGGGGGCATCGCCTCTGGGTGGATCTGGGAGGCCTTGTCGCCAGAGGCCACATTCGCCATTGCAGCAGGCTTTGCGGCCCTCGGTGCACTGGTGGCTGGGAGGGCTGCAAAGGCATAATGTGGGTTTTTCGCCCGCGAGAATCGCCATGCCCACGCTCTACGACAAGCTCTGGAATGAGCATGTGGTCCATCAGCAAGATGATGGCACCTGCCTGCTTTATATCGACCGCCATTTGGTGCACGAGGTCACGAGCCCACAGGCCTTTGAAGGCCTTGCGCTGGCCGATCGCAGCCTGTGGCGCAATGCGGCCAACCTCGCGGTGGTCGACCACAACGTTCCCACAACCGATCGTAGTAAGGGCATTGCAGACCCCATCTCTCGCCTGCAGGTGGAAACCTTGGATGCCAATGCGGCCGCCCACAACATCACCTACTTCGGCCTGCGAGACCATCGTCAGGGCATCGTGCATGTCATCGGCCCAGAGCAGGGCGCCACCCTGCCGGGCATGACGGTGGTCTGCGGCGACTCCCACACCAGCACCCATGGTGCGCTGGCCTGCCTGGCCTTCGGCATCGGCACCTCCGAGGTCGAGCATGTCATGGCCACCCAGTGCCTTCTGATGAACAAGGCCAAGTCGATGCTGATCTCCGTCGATGGTGAGCTGCGCCCTGGTGTGACCGCCAAGGATGTCGTGCTGGCCATCATCGGCAAGATCGGCACGGCCGGCGGCACTGGCTACGCCATTGAATTCGGTGGCAGTGCCATTCGTGGCCTCTCGGTCGAGGGCCGCATGAGCATCTGCAACATGGCCATTGAGGCGGGCGCACGCGCGGGCATGGTGGCTTTCGATGACAAGACCCTGGAATTCGTGCGTGGCAAGCCCCTTGCGCCAACGGGTGCCGAGTGGGACCAGGCCGTGGCCTATTGGCAAACGCTGCACTCCGATCCAGACGCTGTCTTCGATCGTGTCGTGAACCTGGTGGCCGAAGAGATCGAGCCGCAGGTGACCTGGGGCACCTCGCCCGAGATGGTGCTGCCGGTCGGTGCCAGCGTGCCGGATCCCGCCAAGGAGGCCGATGCCACGCGGCGAGAGGGCATGGAGCGCGCGCTGGCCTACATGGGCTTGTCGCCCAACACACCGCTCACTCAGATCGAGGTTGACAAGGTCTTCATCGGCTCGTGCACCAACTCCCGCATCGAGGATATCCGTGCGGCGGCCGCGGTGGTCAAGGGCCGCAAGAAGTCGGACCGCGTCAAGCTCGCGCTCGTGGTGCCAGGCTCGGGCCTGGTCAAGGCGCAGGCCGAGGCCGAGGGCCTTCATCAGGTCTTTATCGATGCGGGCTTCGAGTGGCGTGAGCCAGGCTGCTCCATGTGCCTGGCCATGAACGCAGATCGGCTGGAGCCGGGGGAGCGCTGTGCCTCGACCAGCAACCGAAACTTTGAAGGTCGCCAGGGTGCAGGCGGACGCACACACCTGGTCTCGCCCGCCATGGCGGCTGCAGCCGGCGTGGCCGGTCATTTTGTCGACGTGAGGACTTTCTAACATGACCCCATTGAACCTTCATGAGGGCCTGGTCCTTCCCATGGACCGCGCCAATGTCGACACCGACGCCATCATCCCGAAGCAGTTTCTGAAGTCGATCAAGCGGGCGGGCTTTGGCCCGTATCTGTTCGACGCCTGGCGCTATGCCGATGAGGGCCAGCCCGGCATGGACTGCGCCGCACGGCCTCTGCGCTCGGAATTTGTGCTCAACCAGCCACGCTACAAGGGCGCGAGCATTCTGTTGGCGCGGCAGAACTTTGGCTGTGGCTCCTCTCGCGAGCATGCGCCCTGGGCTTTGGAAGACTTCGGCTTTCGGGTGCTGATCGCCCCGTCCTTTGCGGACATCTTCTTCAACAACTGCCAGAAGAACGGCATTCTTCCCATCGTGCTGGCCGAAGCCGATGTCGAGCAACTCTTTCAGATGACGGCCTCCCAGGAGGGCTTTCGCCTGCGGGTCGATTTGGCTGCGCAGCAACTCAGTTCCCTCGATGGCCAGTTCACGCGGGGCTTTGAGGTCGATGCCTTTCGCAAGTACTGCCTGATCAATGGCCTGGACGACATCGGGCTCACCCTACAGAAGGCCGACATCATCAAGGCCTTTGAGGCCAAACGTCTGGCTGCCAAGCCCTGGCTGGCCAGAGACTTACACGCAACCCTGGGATGACCATGAAACACCTTCACATTGCGGTCCTGGCTGGAGATGGCATTGGGCCAGAGATCACTGCACAGGCCGTGGCCGTGCTCGAGCGCATGGCCGAGCAAGGCCGCTTCGGGCTCACATTGGAGCATGCGCCGGTGGGCGGTGCGGGCTATCACGCGAGCGGCCACCCCCTGCCACCGGCCACCCTGGCCCTGTGCAAGAAGGCCGATGCCATTTTGTTTGGTGCGGTGGGCGATTTCGCCCTCGACCACCTGCCGCGCGAGCTGCGTCCCGAGCAGGCCATCCTTGGCCTGCGCAAGGAGCTGAGCCTCTTTGCCAACCTGCGGCCCGCGATGATCTACCCCGAGCTGGCCGAGGCCTCCAGCCTCAAGCCAGAGGTCGTCTCCGGCCTAGACCTCCTGATTCTTCGGGAGCTCACGGGTGACATTTATTTCGGTCAGCCCCGCGGCATTCGGGTGCTTGAGAACGGTGAGCGGGAAGGCTTTGACACCATGGTCTATCGCGAGAGCGAGATCGAGCGCATTGGTCGGGTGGCCTTTGAGGCGGCCCGCAAACGTGGCCGCAAGCTGTGTTCAGTGGACAAGGCCAACGTCTTGGAGACCACCCAGCTCTGGCGCGATGTCATGACCAAGCTGGGAGCGTCTTATCCAGATGTGGCCCTGAGTCACATGTACGTGGACAACGCCGCCATGCAGCTCTTGAAGAACCCCAAGCAGTTCGATGTCATGGTCACGGGCAATATGTTTGGCGACATTTTGTCGGATGAAGCCTCCATGCTCACGGGCTCGATTGGCATGCTGCCCTCGGCCTCACTGGATGCCAACAACAAAGGCCTCTACGAGCCAATTCACGGCTCTGCCCCAGACATCGCAGGCCAGGACAAGGCCAACCCCTTGGCCACGATTCTCTCGGCCGCGATGATGCTGCGCTACAGCTTTGGCCTGCTCGAAGAGGCTGCGGCCATTGAGACGGCCGTTCGCAAGGTGCTCGCCGATGGCCTGGCCACGGGCGACATCGCTAGGGCGGGCTGCCGAATGGTGGGCACCCGTGAGATGGGCGCGGCCGTTGTGGCTGCACTGGGGAATTGAGCATGAAGCGACTTGGACTGGTGGGCTGGCGGGGCATGGTGGGCTCCGTGCTGATGCAACGCATGCAGGAGGAGGGCGATTTCGATCACGTGGAGCCCACCTTCTTTTCCACTTCCAATGCAGGCGGCCAGGCTCCCCCGGTGGGCGGCCGCTCGGGCGTGCTGGCAGCCGCCGACAACCTGGAGGCGCTGGCGGCGCAAGAGATCATCATCAGCTGCCAAGGCGGCGACTACACCAACGACATCTACCCACGGCTGCGGGCCATGGGCTGGTCTGGCCATTGGATCGACGCGGCCTCGGCCTTGCGCATGAAGGACGACGCGGTGCTCATCCTCGATCCCGTCAATCGTCCGGTCATTGATGCAGCACTCGACAAGGGTGCACGCACCTGGGTCGGTGGCAACTGCACGGTCAGCCTGATGCTCATGGCCATGGGCGGGCTGTTTCGTGCTGGGCTTGTGGACTGGATGTCGGTCATGAGCTACCAGGCGGCCTCGGGCGCGGGCGCACAGAACATGCGTGAGCTGCTCGAGCAAATGGGTGCCCTGCGCGACAGCGTGGCCCAAGAACTCGCAGACCCCCAGAGCGCCATTCTGGAGATCGATCGCAAGGTCACGCAGGCCCTTCGCAGCCCGGGTTTGCCGGTCTCCAATTTTCGGGGTGTGCCCTTGGCGGGAAGCCTCATTCCATGGATTGATGTGCCGGTGGAGCACGGCCAGACCAAAGAGGAGTGGAAGGGCGGCGCCGAGGCCAACAAGATTCTTGGCCATGCACCCTTTCGAACCCCTGGCTCGGTGCCCATCGATGGCCTGTGTGTTCGGGTGGGCGCCATGCGCTGTCATTCCCAGGCACTCACCGTCAAACTCAAGAAGGACGTGCCCCTCTCCGAGGTGGAGTCGCTCATTCAGGGCGCAAACGACTGGGTGCGACTCGTGCCCAACGACCGTGAGCAGACCGAGCGAGACCTCACGCCTGCAGCGGTGAGCGGCCAGATGCATGTGCCGGTGGGGCGGGTTCGCAAGATGGCCATGGGCCCGGAATTCTTGGCAGCCTTCACCTGTGGGGATCAGTTGCTCTGGGGCGCAGCCGAGCCCTTGCGTCGCATGCTGCGCATCCTGCTCTAGCCCCAGGCCGCGAGCCCAGTCATGCGCATTGCCCTGGGCCTGGCCTACGACGGCACCGGCCTTCAGGGCTACCAGACCCAGCCGGGTGGGGCCACGGTGCAGGATCAACTCGAGGCTGCGCTCGCCCGCTTCTGTGAGACGGCGGTGCCCACGGTGGCGGCCGGGCGCACGGACGCCGGTGTGCACGCGCAGGGCCAGGTTGTGCACCTGGATGCGCCCTGCGAGCGTCCGCTCTGGAGCTGGGTGCGTGGCGTCAACACCTTTCTGCCGGCAGCCATTCGTGTGCGCTGGGCTGCACCAGTGCCCGACGATTTTCATGCACGGTTCTCGGCTCGGTCGCGCACCTACCGCTATCGCATTCACAACGAGCCGGTGGACTGCCCCCTGAGGGCGCGCTTTTCCACCTGGGTGTTCCAGCCCCTGATGCTCGAGCCCATGCGGGCCGCCGCCCAGCGGGTGATTGGCGAGCATGACTTCACCAGCTTTCGGGCGGCAGAGTGCCAGGCCAGCAGCCCCATTCGCAGGCTTGATCGCTTTGAGGTCCATCAGCATGGCAACGACATCTGGGTGGAGGTGGAGGCCAACGCCTTTCTGCACCACATGGTTCGCAACCTGGTGGGCAGCCTCGTCGAGGTGGGCCGTGGCG
>CAZPRT010000066.1:0-7689 GCA_964589205.1 uncultured Bordetella sp.
TCGATGTTGGGCACGTCTTGGATCATCCGCTCCAGGCGGTCGGCCACCTGATCAGCCATCTGAAGCGCGGTTGCACCCGGCCACTGGGCCTGCACCACCATCACGCGAAAATTGAACGGTGGGTCTTCGTCTTGGCCCAGCTTGAAATAACTGCCCACACCCAAGAGCAGCAAGGCCACCATCAGGTAGCGGACCAGTGCGGGGTGCGCAATGGCCCAGGCCGACAGGTTGATCACCGCCTCACCCGAACCGCATCACCATCGGCCAGGCGCTGTGCGCCCGCCGCCACGACCAGATCACCGGCCGCGAGGCCCTGCGTCACGAGCACCTGGGTGGCGTCGGCATCACCCAGCACCACCTGCACACGCTGGACACGAAACCCGCCATCGGCCTCCCGCACACGAAAAACCCAACGACCATCGACCACGGCAGCCGTGGGCAGCATGAGCCCCTGCGGGGCCCCAACCGCAACCGCAGCACTGGCGCCCTCGGCCTGCATCTTGAGCAATACGAATCCAGCAGCCACCGCCTGGCCCGGGCGCACCGACACGGCCTTCACCGTTGCGGCCCGCGCCGCCCGCAGCGTGTAGAGGCCAAGCCGGTCGAGGGTGGCCTCGAAATCGGCCCGCACCAGGGCCAAGGCTGCGCGGCGGCGATCCCACTCGGCGGCAGAAATAAAGGACTGATCACGCAGTTCGGTGTAACGGCGGAAGTCGGCCTCGGCCGCCGCCAGTTGTGCCTTGGCGGCCTCGATCTGCACCCGCGCAGCCGAGTCCGCAAGGCGGGCATCGATGGGGTCTATCCGAACAAGGGCCTGGCCGGCCTGCACCCGCTCCCCTGGCCTGACAAGCACTTCGAGCACCTCGCCCGCAAGCTCCGCCTTGCCCTCGCCAGAGGCTGGAATGGTTGGCAGGTTCGTCGAAGCACTTGCGGCCGTGGCGGTGGCCACGGCCACCAGGGGTGGCAGCGGCGGCGCAGGTGTCTCAGAGGAGCAGGCGAGCAGCCCGAGACAGCTCAGCAGAGGGAGCAGCCGGCGAGGCCACACCGGCAAGCCGCTCCTCGGGGAATGCAGCATCAAGCAGCTGCTGCGTGTAAGGCTGGCGGGGCTGACCGAGCACGTCATCGGTGGCACCAAATTCCACAATGCTGCCCTGGCGCATGACAAGCGTGCGATGGGCAATCGCGCGAATAACAGAGAGGTCATGGGAAATGAATATATAGGTTAAGCCCTTGGCTTGCTGCAACTGCACAAGCAGCGTGAGGATCTGCTGCTGGACGGAGAGGTCCAGCGCGCTGGTGGGCTCATCGAGCAGCAGCAAGGCGGGTTCAAAGATGATGGCCCGCGCGATGGCAATGCGTTGGCGTTGTCCACCGGAGAACTCATGCGGATACCGACCAATGGCATCGTTGGGCAGGCCCACCCCTTCACCGCAGGCCTCGCAGCGCGCAAGCCGCTCAGACGGGGTCATGGCCGGTCGGTGCAGCCGCAGCCCTTCCTCCAGAATTTGTCCCACGGTCAGGCGCGGTGAGAGCGCGCTGTAGGGGTCTTGAAAGACCGCCTGCAACGAGGCACGGCGGCGGCGCATCTCGGCACCCGACAGGGCGAGCAGGTCCACCCCATCAAAACGCACCTCGCCCGAGACCCTGGCGGCCGAGAGCCGCAACAAGGAGAGGCCCAGCGTGGTCTTGCCCGATCCCGACTCGCCCACAATGCCCAGGGTCTCACCGCGGGTGGCGATGAAGCTCTCGCGGTTCACGGCCGTGTGGAAACGGCTCCTGAAGAGACTGCCGCCCACGGCAAACTGGCACGAGAGGCGACGCACCTCGAGCATGACCTGCCGGGGCCCCGGTGCCCCCACCATTTTCTTGGGCTGGGCATCCAACAAAGCCTTGGTGTACGGCGCCTGTGGCTTCTTGAAGACGGCCTCCACCGACCCGGACTCCACCAGTCGACCCGACTGCATGACACCCACCGACTGGGCAAAACGCCGCACCATGGGCAGGTCGTGGGTGATGAGCAGGATGCCCATGCCCGTCTCTTCTTGCAGGGCGATCAGGAGATCCAGCACCTGCTGTCGCAGGGTCATGTCCAGCGCGGTGGTGGGCTCATCGGCAATCAGCAAGGCCGGCCGACAGGCCAGGGCCATGGCGATGAGTGCACGCTGGCGCTGACCACCCGAGAGTTGATGCGGGTAGGCCACGGCACGGCGCTGCGGGTCGTCGATGCCCACGCGATCCAGCAGACCGACCGCCCGCTCGTGGGCCTCCAGGCGAGACAAGCCCTCGTGCAACTCCAGCACCTCGCCAATCTGACGGCCAATCGTGAGCAACGGGTTGAGCGCCGTCATCGGCTCTTGGAACACCATGGCAATCTCGCGGCCGCGCAAGGCACGACGCCGCGTCTCGGAGGCGTCGAGCAAAGACTCCCCACGCCAGAGCACGGTTCCTGAACAATGCGCCTCGGGCAGCAGGCCCAGGATGCTGAGCGCAGAGACCGTCTTGCCCGATCCAGACTCGCCCACCAGGGCCACCCGCTCACCCTTGTGGATGCGGAGGTCCAGGCCCGAGACGGCCTCTCGCTGCTGGCCATCGGCCGAGTGGAATGCGGTCGTGAGGCCCCGAACCTCGAGCAGGACCTCGGCGGTGTCGGTCGGAATGGTCTCAGCCACGGCGTGTGTCGAGGGCATCGCGAAGCGCCTCGCCAATGAAAATCAGGAGCAACAACAGGCCCACGAGCACCCCGAAGGTGGAGACGGTGATCCACCAGGCATCGAGGTTGTCCTTGCCCTGGGCAAGCAGCTCACCCAGGCTCGGGGTGGAGGCCGGCACGCCCAGGCCCAAGAAATCAAGGCTGGTGAGGGCCAGGATGGAGGCCGACATGCGAAATGGCAGAAAGGCAATGACCGGGGTGAGGCTGTTGGGCAGCAGGTGACGCGTGATGATTCGAAAGTGCGACAGGCCCATGGCCCGCGCCGCCGTGACGTAATCCAGGCTGCGGTTGCGCAGGAACTCCGCCCGGACATAGTCTGAGAGGCCCATCCATCCAAAGACCGACAAAATCACCAGGAGCACCAGAAGGCCAGGCTCAAACATCGAGGCCAGGATGATCAACAGGTAGAGTTCGGGCACCGAGCCCCAGACCTCGATGAATCGCTGAAAGAAGAGGTCCGTTCGGCCCGCGAAGTACCCCTGGACGGCCCCAAAGACAATGCCCAGCAGCACGCCAATGGCCGTGAGGGCCAGGCCAAAGAGCACCGAGACCCGAAAGCCATAGATGAGCCGGGCCAGCACATCGCGGCCGCGGTCGTCGGTGCCCAGCCAATTGTCTGCCGAGGGTGCAGCTGGATTGGGCGCATTGGAGAAGTAATTGATGGTCTGGTGCTGATACCGATTGATCGCATACAAGGCCCAGTTGCCCGGCTCCTCAAACCTCGCCTGGATGAAGGGGTCGAGGTAATCGGCGTTGGTGCTGAAGTCGCCCCCGAAGGTGGTCTCGGGAATGTCCTGCACGATCGGGACATGCAGCTGCCCGTTGAAGGAGACCACGAGCGGACGATCGTTTGAGATGAGCTCGGCCGCAAGGCTCAGGCCAAAGAGCGCCAGGAAAATCCACAGGCTCCAGATGCCCCTGCGATTGGCCCGAAAGCGAGCCCAGGCACGGGCGGTCGGCGACTGATGATTCATCGGCTGGTGGCTCCGAACTGAACCCGCGGATCGACCCAGACATACAGCAGGTCGTTGATGAGCTTGGCCACCAGGCCCAGCAACGAGAAGAAGAAGAGCGTGCCCATGACCACGGGGTAGTCACGCTTCATGACCGCCTCATAAGAGAGCAGGCCCAGGCCATCGAGGGAGAAGAGGGTCTCGATGAGCAGGGAGCCCGTGAAGAAGGCCCCCACGAAGGCGGCCGGAAAGCCGGTCACGATGGGAATGAGCGCATTGCGCAGCACATGGCGCCAGAGCACCACATCCTCCGAGAGCCCCTTGGCCCTGGCGGTGAGCACATATTGGCGGCGAATCTCTTCGAGCATGGTGTTCTTGGTGAGCATGGTCACCACGGCAAAACTGCCGAGCACCAGACAGGTGAGCGGCAGCACCAAATGCCAGAGGTAGTCCAAGACCTGACCAATCAGGCTGAGCTCGGCGAAGTTGTCGCTGGTGAGGCCTCGCAAGGGGAAGAGCTGCAGGAAGCTGCCCCCACCGAAGAAGACCAGCATGATCACCCCGAGCACGAAGCCGGGGATGGCATAGCCCACCAGGATGACCAGGCTCGTGTAGAAATCGAATGGGGTGCCGTGGCGCACGGCCTTGGCAATGCCCAGTGGCAACGAGACCGCATAGGTGATGAGAAAGGCCCAGAGCCCCAGGCTGATGGAGACCGGCAGCTTCTCCACGATGAGCTCCCAGACGGTCTTGTTGTAGAAAAAGCTTCGGCCAAGGTCGAACTGCATGAAGCCCACCACCATCTCGAAGAAGCGCTCATGCACAGGCTTGTCAAAGCCATAGAGGGCCTTGATCTCCTCCAGCTGCTTGGGGTCGATGCCCGTGCGCCCGCGATACACGCCCCCGGCGGTCTGGCCCATGTCGGCGCCGGCGGTCATGCCCGGCACGGAGGGGCCTGCACCACCATGACCGGCCTGCTGCCCCTCGAGGGCCTGCACCATCTGCTCGACCGGCCCGCCCGGCACGAACTGAATGAGGGCGAAGGTGACCAGCAGAATGCCCAGCAGGGTGGGCACCATGAAGAGCACCCGCTTGACGACATACCGAGCCAGGGCGGCGTTCAACGAGACCCCCACCACCAGGCCGTCATGGCCCAGTCTTCTGAGTGGTAATAGAGGGGGCGCGTGGGCGGCGACATGAGGCCCTGACGATACGCCACCCGGTGCACATTGTTGTGCCAGTTGGCCACGGCGTAGTGCTCCACCCGCAGCAGGCGATCGAGCACACGGGCTGCAGTCACAAGGCCCTCGCGGGAGCCTGCAGCCACCACGCGGTCGATGGCGGCATCCACCAGCGGGCTGCGCACGCCGATGAAGTTGTCTGCACCCGGCTCATTGGCCGAGCGGCTGGTGAACCGAAAGAGGAGTTCATTGCCGGGGTTCTGGCTCGAGAGATACCAGTGCACGATCATGTCGAAGTCGTAGTCATCCACGCGCTTCTTGTAGACCGAGGCATCGGTCATGCGGGTCTCCACCCGAATGCCCAGGGTCTGGAGGTTTCGGGCAAAGGGCGCCACCACCCGCTCCCAGCTGCGCTGGTTGATGAGAATCTCGAAGGAGAAGGCCTCGCCCTTGTCATTGCGCAGCACACCGTCTTGGATGGTCCAGCCCGCCTCGGCCAAGAGCCGCTTGGCTCGGCGCAGGTTCTCCCGCAGGCTGCCCGGAGGGCTGGTGGTGGGGGGCTCAGGCACGGCCTCAAGCACGCCCGGCGGCAGTGGCACGCCGGTCTGCAGGGCGAGGCTGCGAAGCACCGCCTCCTCACGGGCTGAGGGGCGGCCGGTGGCCGCCATGTCGGTGTTGGTGAAGTAGGAGTTCGATCGCTTGTACTGACCGTAGAACAGCTGCCGGTTCATCCATTCAAAGTCCATGGCCAGCTCGATGGCCGCACGCACCCGACGGTCGGAAAACTGCGGACGCCGCACATTGAAGAAGAAGGCCTGCAGGCCGGCAGGGTTGGCATTGGGCAGTTCGGCCTTGATGAGTTCATTGTTGTCGAAGGCACGGCCCTGATAAGAGCGCGCCCAGTTCTTGGCCGCATTCTCGTGAATGAAGTCGAACTCTCCGGCCTTCAGGGCCTCCAGCCGGGCAAAGACATCCTTGTAGTAGCGAAAGCTGATGCGGTCGAAGTTGAACTGGTGGGCCCGCACGGGAAGACTGGCGGCCCAGTAGTCCTTGCGCCGCTCGTAGGTGATGTTGCGGCCCAGATCAACCCGGCCCACGGCATAGGGGCCGCTTCCGATGGGCACCTGCTGAACCCACTGGTCAAACGGCAGCGCACCACCCCAGTTCTTGGAGAAGACGGGCACGCTGGCCACAATCATGTGCAGCTCGCGGTTGCGCCGACGAAAGTCAAAGCGAATGGTGCGAGTATCGACCACCACGGCCTCTCGCACATCGGCCCAGTAGTTGCGCCAGATGGGGCTCGCGGCCTTGCTGCGCAGGGTGTCGAAGGAAAACTTCACATCGGCCGCCAGCACAGGGCTGCCATCGGAGAACTTGGCCTCGGGGTGAAGCCGAAACGAGATCGACAGGCCGTCCTCGGCCAGCATCATGTCGCGGGCGAGCAGGCCGTACATGGTCATGGGCTCGTCCAGGCTGCCAATGGCCAGTGGCTCAAAAACAAGCTCCATGAGGCCGCGGGCCTGCATGCCCTTGAGGGTGAATGGATTGAGCTTGTCGAAGCTGCCCATGGCGGCCAGGCGCAGGTCTCCCCCCTTCTTGGCGGCCGGGTCGGTGTACTCGAAATGGGTAAAACCGCGGCTGTACTTGGGGCTGCCCCCCAGGGCCATGGACGGCACCCAGGACTGCGCTGCCGCGGAAAGCCATGTGCCGACACCAATCAGCATGATCAGGGCCTGGATCGAACGCCTGCAGGTGCGGCTTGCTTCCATGATGCGAGAGTGTACCCAAGGGCCAAGGCTCTGGTCGTCGGGTGTTGCGGACCAAACCCGTGGGCCTCCGAAGGGGCACGACCGAGAAACGTAGAATGCAACGAATTCATCTGTCTGAACGGAGCCCTCGCCCATGTCCTTCCTTCGCGGAAAGCGCATTCTCATCACCGGCCTGTTGTCGAACCGATCCATCGCCTATGGCATTGCCAAGGCCTGCCATGCCCAGGGAGCCGAGCTCGCCTTCACCTATCAGGGTGAACGCTTCGAAGGCCGGGTGCGCGAGATGGCTGCGGAGTTCAACAGCACCCTGTGCTTCTCGCTCGATGTGGCCGAAGACGAACAGATCAATGCCCTGCCCAGCGCCCTGGCGGCCCATTGGCCGCAGCTCGACGGCCTGGTGCATGCCATTGCCTATGCGCCCCGAGAAGCCATTGCCGGCGACTTTCTCGAGGGCTTCTCTCGGGAAGGGTTTCAGACGGCCCATGACATCAGTGCCTACAGCTTTGGCGCCCTGGCCAAGGCGCTGCTGCCACTCATGGAAGGCCGGCCCGCAGCCATGATCACCCTCACCTACTTGGGGGCCGAGCGCATGGTGCCCGCCTACAACACCATGGGCCTGGCCAAGGCAAGCCTGGAGGCCTCGGTGCGGTATCTGGCCTCGAGCGTGGGGCCCAAGGGCATTCGGGTCAATGGCGTGTCGGCCGGGCCCATCAAAACCCTTGCCGCCAGTGGCATCAAGGGCTTTGGCAATATTTTGTCTGTGGTGGAGAAGAACGCGCCCCTGCGTCGCAACGTGACCATCGACGATGTTGGCAATGTCTGCGCCTTCCTGCTCTCAGACCTCGCAGCCGGCGTGACCGGTGAGATCACCTACGTGGACGCCGGCTTCTCCACGGTGGCCTCAGGGCTCATCGAGGGTTAAGGGCTCCGGTTGAAGGCCTACCTCGACCTCATGCGCCACGTGCTGGCGCATGGCACAGAAAAGACGGACCGCACCGGCACGGGCACCCGCTCGGTCTTCGGCTGGCAGATGCGGTTCAACCTCGCCGATGGCTTCCCCATGGTCACCACCAAGA
>CAZPRT010000067.1:0-7659 GCA_964589205.1 uncultured Bordetella sp.
GCGGCTCTCGATGAAATCCTCACCCCAGGTGATCTCCGCGCCCATGGCCTGCAGTGCATCTGCGAAGCGCACATCACCCTGCAGGCTCGTTCGGCCCACACCCTGCACCCGCACGGGCCCGCCGCCCAGAAGGCCCGCCGCCAGGAAGTAGGACGCCGACGACGCATCGCCCTCCACCACCAGGCGGCCGGGGCTCACCAACACACCCGGCCGCACCACGAAGCAATTGGGCTGAGGTTCCGCCACCCGCACGCCAAAGGCTGCGAGCATGCCCAGGGACAAATCCACATAAGGCCGGCTGATGAGTGGGCCATCGACTTCGATGGTCACGGGCCGCCCCCACTGCTGGGCCAGTTGCGGCGCCGCCTGCAGAAGGCCTGTGAGGAATTGACTCGAGGTGTCACCACGCACGCGAATGACCTCCTGCTCGGCCAGGGCCACGCCCGTGACATGCAGCGGCGGAAAACCCTCATTCGCCCGGTACTGAATGTCCGCACCCAATTGACGAAGGCCGTCCACCAGGTCGCCAATCGGCCGCTCGTGCATGCGCGGCACACCGCGCATCACCACCTGAGACCCCGTGCCGGCCTGGGCTGCCACCATGGCTGGCAGCAGCGTGCGAATGGTCAGCCCCGAATTGCCCACGAAGCAGTCGATGGGCGAGTCGGCCGAGCCCTGCTCGGGAAAGACGCCGCCCGTGCCCTCCACCCGCCAGACCGAAGGCCCTGGCAGCGTGTCCGTTGAGGCGACCTCGACAAGCGACACCCCAAGGCGCCGCAGGCAGTCGATCATCACGGCCGTGTCGTCTGAGGCGAGCAGCCCATGAATCTCCGTGGTGCCCTTGGCCAGGGCCGCGAGCAGCAGCGCGCGATTGCTCAGACTCTTGCTGCCCGGCAGCACCACCGTGCCGCAGGCGCCGGCACGGACGTCCATCTCGTAACTTGTGATGCGAGGAGCGCTGCTCAAAACCCCCTCCGCCAGCGTGCGGCGTCCTCCAACAGGGCCACGAGCCTCGCGCGATCAGCATCGGCCACGGCCTTGCTCAATTGACCGAAGGACTGCTCCCAGGCCGAGATCAGCGGAAGCAGTTCAGACCGGTTGTCCAAAAGAATGTCTGCCCACAGGCTGGCGGAGGAGGCCGCAATCCGCGTGGTGTCTCGAAGCCCACCACCGTGCAGGGTCTGGGCGAGGCCCGCCACCGGCGTGTGAGCGAGCAGGCCCGCCAGCCCATAGGCCAAGAGGTGTGGGAAGTGACTGATCGCAGCCAGCACGGCATCGTGGTCTTGCAGGGGCAAGCGCGTGGGCTGACCACCCAGGCTCAGCCAGAACGATTCCACCGCAGCCACCGCAGCGGGGGTGTTCTCGGGCAGGTCGCAGACCAGAATGCGTGCGCCTTGAAACAGGGTGGCGCTCGCGGCCTGCGCACCACTGGCCTCCGAGCCCGCCATGGGGTGGGTCGGCACGAAACACGCACGCAAGGCGGACTCGGCTGGATGACCATGCAATCCATTCAACGCGTCCAGGAAGCCGTGCTTGGTGCTGCCGAGTTCGGTGACCCAGGCCGGCGAGATGTCTTGAAAATGTTCGGCAAGGCTCGCAAGGCTCTGCGCAATCACGGGCACTGGCGCAGCCAACACCACAGCCGTGGTGCCCAATTCGGAGGGATGGGTGCCGGACGAACCCGATGCAAACGCAGAGCCCCCTTGCGCAGCCTGCCAGTCCGACAGGCGCTCAAACTGCTCATCGGCCAGGCCCAGGCGCAAGGCCGTCTGCGCTGGGTCTGGATCGATCACCACGATGCGCTTGGCAAGCCCTTTGGCACGCGCTGCAGCCGCGACCGATCCACCAATCAGGCCAGCACCCAGAATGAGCAGTTGCTGCATCAGGCGGCCAGACCCGGCAAGACCTCGGCCATCGCCTTCAGAAAAGCTTCATTCTCCGCAGCCGTGCCGATCGAAATGCGCAGATGGTCGGGCAGCCCGTAGTTGCCCACCGGCCGGGTGATGACGCCCTTGGCCAGCAAGGCCTCGAAGCAGCGACCACCCGCGCCGGCCTTCGAGCCGCGCTGGGCCGACAAATCAGCCAACACAAAGTTGCCCCAGGAAGGCAGCACGCGCACACCCAGTGCGCTCAGCCCCGAGCGCATTTGCGCCAAGCCCTCGCGGTTGAGCTGGGCCGAGGCCGCCAGAAAATCTTCGTCGAAAATTGCGGCAGCAGCAGCGGCCTGGGCCAGGCTGTTCACATTGAAAGGCTGACGAACCCGGTTGAGCAGGTCGGTCACTGCGGGCTGCGCCACGCCATAGCCCACACGCAGGCCCGCAAGGCCATAGGCCTTGGAGAACGATCGTGAGACCAACAGGTTCGGGAAGCGTCGCACCCAGTCGAAGGCCGGGTAACGATCCTCGGGATCGAGGTATTCCGTGTAGGCCTCATCGAGCACCACCAAGACATCGGAGGGCACCTGCTTCAGAAAGGATTCAATCGCAGGGCCGGGTAGAAAACTGCCCGTGGGGTTGTTGGGGTTGGCCACCCAGACGACGGCAGTGTTCGAATCTATGCGGGAGAGAAAACCAGAGAGGTCGTGGCCCAGGGTGTCGGCCAGGGCCGGCACCACCACGGCCGTGCCACCGGTGGCCTGCGTGGCCAAGGCATACACCGCAAACGAATGGGCCGAGAAGACCGAACCACGACCCGGACGCAGAAATGCATGGGCCACGAGTTCCAAAATATCGTTGCTGCCGTTGCCAATCGTGATCCAGTCTGCGGGCAGGTCAAAGCGCTTGGACAAGGCCGCCTTGAGGTCATGGCCATTGCCATCCGGGTATCGGCCCAGGTCTTGGCTGGCCGCGAGCATGGCCGCGCGCGCCTTCGGACCCATGCCCAGGGGGTTCTCATTGGAGGCCAGTTTGACCACCTGCGCCTCTGAGAAGCCATAGCGCCGGGCAATTTCTGAAATGGGAAGGCCGCCCTGATAAGGCGCGATGGCCCGAATGTGGTCGGGTGCCTGATCTTGAATGGCCATGTCGTTTGCCTCGTGCTTGCAGGTCGCTCAGGCTGGCGGGGCCGTGAGCTTGTCGAACAAAGGGTAGGAGCCCAAGAGCTTGAAGAGGCCTGCGCGGGCCCGAATCTCGTCCAGGGCCGCGGCCACGCTTGAATCCTCGCGGTGGCCCACAAGATCAACATAAAAGAAGTACTCCCAACCGCCACTGCCCAGCTGCCGGGCCGGCCGCGATTCAAAGCGCTTCATCGACACGCCATGACGGGCCAGGGGCTCGATGAGCGAGAGCATGGCGCCGGCCTTGTCGGGCACCGAGAGAATGAGCGAGGTCTGGTCGGTGCCACAGCCCTCGGGCTCAAAGGCCCCCAGTGCTGCGAAGCGTGTGCGGTTGCTCGGGTCGTCCTCGATGCGATCGGCCAAGGTTTGTAGCTTGTAATGCTCGGCGGCCGCTTGGCCTGCAATGGCGGCCAGGCTTGGGTCTTTCGAGGCCATCTCCGCCGCATGGCCATTGCTCGCCACCGGGATGCGGGTGGCCTTGGGCCAATGGGCATCGAGCCACTGCTGGCATTGGGCGAGCGCCTGGGCATGGGCCACGATCTGCGTGACCGACGTGGTCTCACCAGTGGCATGCAGAAGCCGGTGGTGAATCGGGATCGAGACCTCTGCGCTGATCTTCAAGGGCGTGCTCAGAAGCAGGTCGAGCGTGCGGCCCACGGTGCCCTCAATCGAGTTCTCCACCGGCAGCAGTGCGACATCCACCAGCCCCTTCTCGGCCATGGCCAGGGCCTCATCGAGCGAGGCACAGGGGAAGTAGGCTGCACGGTGTCCAAACAGAACCCGCACCGCCTGCTCACTGTAGGTGCCGGCCGGGCCCAAGTAAGAGATGCGCATCTCACGCTCGAGTGCCCGGCAGCCAGAGATGATCTCCAGCCAAATGGCTGCGATGGATTGATCGGGCAATGGGCCTTGAAGGTCTCGGTTGGCTGCACACATGCGCTCGATGATGGCCACCTCCCGCTCGGGGCGAAAGACCGCCGCACCCACCTTGTGCTTGTTGCGGCCGACCTCCTGCACGATGGAGGCCCGCTCGGCAAGCAAGGCAATGAGCTGGTCATCGAGGGCATCGATGCGGTCTCGAAACGACTTGAGCATCTCGGGTGTCATGCGTGCTCCTTCTCGAAGGCCTGGAGGTACTCCACCAAGGCCGCCACACCCTCGAGTGGCATGGCGTTGTAGATGCTCGCACGCAGTCCACCCACCGCCTTGTGGCCTTTGAGGTTGAGCAGGCCACGGTCGTTGGCCCCCACCAAGAAGGGCTCATAGAGGCGGTCGTCTGGCAGGTAGAAGGGAACGTTCATCCAGGAGCGCGCCGCGCGGGCCACACGCGTCTGGTAAAACTCAGATCCATCGAGGGCGGCATAGAGCATCGCAGCCTTCTGGCCATTGATGCGGCCCATGGCCTGGGTGCCCCCTTGCGCCTCCAGCCATTCAAAGACCAGACCCGCCATGTAAATGGCGAAGGTCGAGGGCGTGTTGAGCAGCGACTGATTCGCGGCCACCTTGCGATAGTCAAAGACCGACGGGCAGATGCCCATGGCCGCGGGGGCCGCGGTCTCCAGGAGGGCCTTGTTGACAATCACAAACGTGAGGCCGGAGGGGCCGATGTTCTTCTGGGCGCCGCCATAGGCAAGCGCCACCGATGAGAAATCCATGGGCCGCGACAAAACATGGCTCGACATGTCGACCACCAGCGGCACGTTGGGCGCACCCAGGCTGGCCAGGTCGGGCCACTGGTGAAACTCCACACCGCCAATCGTCTCGTTGCCGCAGATGTGCAGGTAGGCCGCATCCGGCCGCACCGACCACTCTTGCGCCGGCGGAATGTAGCCGAAGGCACCGCAGGCCTGGTCATCCACGCGCTGCGGCATCTCGGCCGAGGCCACCACATGCATGTCGCCATACTTGCGGGCCTCCTCCAGCGACTTCGTCGACCAGTGGCCCGTGTTGAGGTAATCACACTTGGGGTTGGATGCGAGCAGGTTCATGGGCAGGATGGCGTTCTGCGCCGTGGCACCCCCCTGCATGAAGAGAATGTCGTGGGTGTCGGGCAGCGCAAGCAGCCGGCGAAAGTCGGCGAGCACCTTCTCGTGAATGCCCGAGAACAGCGCACCGCGATGGGTCATTTCCATGACCGACATGCCACTGCCCCGCCAGTTCACCATCTCGTCGGCAGCCCGCGCGAGCACGGGCTCTGGCAGCGTGGCAGGGCCGGGCGCGAAGTTGTAGGGGCGATGGCTGGGCACGGGTTATCTCACATGGGCGAACTGCGACAAGACATAGGGTAGCGAAATTACAGACAAGGCCGTGGTGGCTGCCACCGCCGTGGCCGCCATCGAGACACCCTGGTTGTAGCGCTGGGTGAGCAGGTAGGGGTTGGCACCGGTGGGCAGTGCCCCCATGGTCGTGAGCACCGCCACGGCCATGGGATCGAGCTCAAAGACAAACTGGGCCAGCAGGAAGACCACCGCGGGCATCAAGGCAAGCTTGAAGAGGATGATCAGGCCCACCCCGCGGGCCTGAAACCGATTGCGGGCATGAAAGACCGAGGCCCCCAACAGCACCAGACAACAAGGCACACCCACCTGGCCCAGGGCGGCCAGGGTGGAGTCGATGAGGATGGGCATGGGAATGGCGAAGTAGCTCACCACCACTCCGAGCAGAATGGGCACCACCACGGGATGCAGCACGGCCGTTTGTACCAACTGGCGTGCGGTGAGCCAGCGGCTCTGGGGCGAGCGGCCCTTGCTCGTAAGCTCGAACACCAGAGTGCCAAAGCCCAACAGCACCAGCGCATGCATCGAGAGCACAGTGAGCAGCACCACCAGTCCCTCGGGGCCGTAGAAAAGCTTCACGATGGGAATGCCCACCATGACGTTGTTCGAAAAGATGGCGCAAATGGCCGTGGCGGCCGACAAGCCCACCACCGACTCCTGCCGGTCGGCCCGGGGCCCCCAATAACGGGCCACCACAAAGGCCAGTGCATACATGAGCAGGCCGGCCGTGAGGTAACTCAGAATGGGCGTGACGCTCAGCGATTCGAACGAGACCGAGGCCATCGACCGAAACAACAAGGCCGGCATGAAGACCCGAAGCACCAGCCCCGAGAAGAGGTTGGTCGAGGCCTCGTCGATCCATCCCAGCCATGCCACCAGGATCCCGACCGAGACGATCAGGAAGACCTGAAGAAGGGCGTCGGTCACACCCTAGGTGGCAGAGGTTGAATCGGTGTCGGCCGCGCCCTCGGCGTCATCCACCTCGGGGAGATCGCCGGTGTCGACAATGCGCTGAACGCCCACCAGTGTTGCGCCCTCGTCGATGGAGATGAGTGTGACGCCCTGCGTGGCCCGTCCGAGCGCACGCACCTCCGAGACGCGGGTGCGAACCACCACGGCCTTGTCGGTGATGAGCATGATTTCATCGCCCTCGCGCACCAGACAGGCCGAGACCACCTTGCCATTGCGCTCGCTGGTGGCAATGGCAATCATGCCCTTGGTGCCACGGCCATGGCGGGTGTGCTCAGAGATGACCGTGCGTTTGCCGTAGCCGTTCTCGGTGGCCGTGAGCACAAAGGCGTTTTCATCTTCGGCCACGATCATGCTGATGAGCGACTGCCCCTCTTCGAGGAACATGCCACGCACGCCACGGGCCTCTCGGCCCATGGGCCGGACATCGCCCTCGGCGAATCGGACCGCCTTGCCCGCATCGGAGAAGAGCATCACGTCATGGGCGCCGTCGGTGAGGGCCGCGCCAATGAGGTAATCGCCCTCATCGAGTGAGCAGGCGATGATGCCGCGCTTGAGCGGACGCGAGAAGGCCGACAACGGCGTCTTCTTGACCGTGCCCAGGGCCGTGGCCATGAACACGAAGTGGTCGTCGGAGAAGACCTTCACCGGCAGCACCACGGTAATTTTCTCTTGGTCTTCCAGCGGCCAGACATTGACCAGCGGCTTGCCCCGTGAGGTGCGCGAGCCCTGCGGCACCTCCCAGACCTTGAGCCAATAGACGCGCCCGCGGTTGGAGAAGGCCAGTATGGTGTCGTGGGTGTTGGCGATGAAGAGCTGGTCGATCCAGTCGTCTTCCTTGGTGGCCGTGGCCGTCTTGCCGCGACCACCACGGCGCTGGGCCTGGTACTCGTTGAGCGGCTGGCTCTTGATGTAGCCCGTGTGGGTGAGCGTGACCACCATCTCCTGCGGGGTGATGAAGTCCTCGGTCTGGAATTCCTCGGCATTGAGCTCAATGACCGAGCGGCGGCCGTCTCCGAACTCCTTCGTGATGGCCTGCAGCTCCTCGGTCATGATGGCCGTGATGCGGGAGGGCTTCGAGAGAATGTCCAGCAGGTCTGCGATCTTCTCGATGATCTCTTTGTACTCCGAGACGATCTTGTCCTGCTCGAGGCCCGTGAGGCGCTGCAGACGCATCTGAAGGATTTCGTTGGCCTGGGTTTCGCTGAGTCGATAGCCATCGGCCTGGGCGCCATAGGCCGCCGAGAGGCCATCGGGCTTGAAGGCCTCGGCCACGGTGGTTTCCGTGGCGCGGGCCAGGAGTTGGCGAACCAGGTCGGCCTTCCAGGCCCGGCCCATCAGGCCCTCTCGGGCTTCGAC
>CAZPRT010000068.1:0-1034 GCA_964589205.1 uncultured Bordetella sp.
ACTGCAGTGGTTCTTCAGCAAGGTGGTTTGGTCGCCGGTGATGCATTTGCTGTGGCCGCCACTGGCACATTCCGTAATGCCGACAACACAGCTGATGACAAGAATGTTGGTGTTGGCAAAACCGTAGCACTAACCAGCACCTACGCTGGTGCTGATGTAACCAACTACAACATCACAGGCCAAAATACGACGACCGCGAGCATCACCGCCAAACCGATTACCGTCACGGGGATCACGGCTTCGGACAAGGTCTATGACGGAGGGGTATCGGCCACGGTGAGCACGGCTGCACTGACCCAGTCGTATTTGGAGGGAACGGTGGGTGTGGTCAGCGGCGATAGTCTGACGGTGTCTGCGACAGGAGTCTTTACAGACAAGAATGCGGCTCCGGGCAAGACGGTGATGCTGACGTCGAGCTACGGAGGTTCGGACGTGGACAACTACGCCATCACGGATCAGGTCAGCACGACGGCGGAGATAACACCCAGGGGCCTCACCATTGTGGGCATCACCGCACTCGACAAGTTTTATGACGGATCGAATGTAGCCCTGGCCAACGTTGGGTCCAGCACCCTCTCAGGGCTGGTTGCCGGCGATGATGTGTCGCTTTCGTCAGCGGGATTCTTTTTGGACGCTGCCGTGGGTGGCAACAAACTAGTTTTGTTGACGAACACGCTTACTGGAAGCGATGTTTCAAATTACTCGGTAACCAATCAAGACACAACCTCGGCGAGTATCTTCGACCGGGTCTCTGTTCCACTCGTTCCAACCACCACCCAAACCGTCGTGCAGTTCAGCCCCACCACGGTTCGGTTTGTGCCGCAGCCGGTTGCGGTGGCATCGGCGGCGGCGGCGGTGACACTGGCGGTGAGCGCCACCAGCCAGCCTGCATCGGTGGCTGCCGCCGCAAGCGCTGGGGCAGCGGCCAGCCCGAGTGTTGCAGCCGCGACAGCAACCACTACGAGCCCGGCTGCATCTGAGGCGACGGGGCCCAGCACGGCGCTCACCGGTGCCACCGGCAGGTAGCCCAGCCA
>CAZPRT010000068.1:1044-7501 GCA_964589205.1 uncultured Bordetella sp.
GCGGCGACGGGGTCTAGCACGGCCGCCACCGGCACTGCGACAGCCCCGGAGCCCGTTGCTGGCGCTTCGACGACCAGCACAAGCGCCACGACTGCTACAACCGTCACAGCCGGTACGACCACCGCTGGAACATCCCCTGCGGCGAGCCCCGCAACTGCGACTGAGAGCGTGGCCGTGACAGTCGCCGAGGCAGTGGCCCAGACGGTGGCAGCCACCCCGGCCTCGGCTGCCACGCTGCCGGCCACCGCACTCTCAAGCCTTCCAACCAGCGTGGCCCAGTCCATCCCTCCGGAGACCCTCCAGGCGATGAGTCCCGCCCAGGTGAGTGGTGTGCTGGCCGCCCTGGACCCTGCCCAGGCCTCAGCCCTGACCAAGGAGCAGGTGGCCCAGGTCGGTGACTTGTTTGCAGCGGCCTCCGATGCCCTCGGAGCATCCACCACCACAGCCGCTGGTGTCGCGACGTCCTCCCCTGCCGCCCTGGCACAGGCCAGTCCTGGGGAGGTTTTGGCATTGCTGCCGAGCCTGCCAGCCGAGACGCGCGCGGCACTTTCTTCGGAGACAGTGGAGGCTGTTCAAGCCCTGATCTCCCAGGCCCTTGAGGCGGAGAAGCCCTTGAGCGATTCCATCGGACTGGGTGCAGTCTCTCGCCTGGCTGGCACCTCCCCGCCGCTCTCGGAGGTACCGCAGCTCACGCCCGATGCCTTGCAGGCGCTGACGGCTCAAGACTTGGTGGCTTGGGATGCGGCAGCCCTTCAACAGCTCACCGCAGCCCAGGTCGCCACGCTGCCGGCCGAGACGTTGGCTGGTATGTCTGCTGCTCAATTGGCCGCCCTCGACGCAGTGCAGCTTCAGGGCTTGAGTGCGTCGCAACTCGCAGAGCTGTCGGTCCTGCTCACGCCTGCACAATTGGCAGATCTCACCACGGCACAGAAGGCTGCGGCGAGGGATGTTTTAGCGAGCACCGCCACGCCCACGGAGGGCGCCGCAGCGGGCAGCACTCCTGCCTTGCCTGCCTCAACCGCGCAAGAGGTTGGTACCAGCACCCTGCTGGGCAGCGCACCGCTCGACATTGCAAACCTGCTGCTCAGCCCGTCAGCAATCTCGACTGAACAGCTCGCGGCGCTGCCCTTGGGCACGTGGCAGCAGCTCGATCCCTTGATCATTCAGCAGCTCTCACCGACGGTCATCCCGAACGTGTCGCTGGCTGCGATGGCCGCCTGGTCGCCCGAGCAGATCGCTGCCTTGCGCGGTGCACAGCTCTCAGCCTTGACCATCCCTCAGTTGCGCGTTGTCTATTTGCTGTTGGCGCCAGCCCAGTTCGCACAACTTCCGCAGGCACAAGTGGCGGGGCTTCGTCTGTCGCAGCGGTTTGTGTGGGTCAGTCGGGTTGGGCGAAACCCGGCGCTGTTGCAGGAACTCCTCGCCTCGGCAAAGCGCGACCCCGTTCGCCTAGACACCCAGGACCTGGCCCAGCTTGGCCCACGCGAGGCCGCTCGGCTGTCTCCTGTCTCGATTCGTCAGCTCGAGGCTGCACAGCTTTCGATGCTGCAGCCCGCTGTGTTCTCGGCCCTGTCGGATCAGCAGGTTCGAGCCCTTCGGTCTGAGCAGATTGCCTCGCTCGACCCTGGTCAGCTGAGCAGCATCCTGCCCTGGCTCACCACCGAGCAGGTGCGTGCCATCACCCCCGGACAGCTCAGCGGGCTGAGAAACCTGGTCGAATCGAATTGATCTTTCAAGCCTTTTAAGCCGTCCCAGGTTAAAGTAAGTCACATCCACCAGCCGGGAGGGCAATCCGATGCATCAGGCTGTTTCCGCGTCACTTCTCTTGACAGCCGCTGAGGTCGTTCAGCAGGATGACCCTAAGCGTGTGATGTCGCTGGTGACCGAGCGCATTGATGCGCTGTTTCGGGATGAGCGGGTGGTCTTTGCTGAGGGGTTGGCAGCCGAGAACATGTCTCAGTTGCAGGGCGCAGCCTATCTGGCGGGCCTTGAATATGGCCCATCGCAGTATGCCCAGCTCGCCATTTTTCGCGCCACACCGCTAGAACCTGAGACCAAGGCGAGCCTAGATGCATTCTTCGGGATTGCCCGCCAATGGCTTGTAGCCCTTGCCGAGGTGTCTGATCGCGACGCAGAGCTTCAGCAACTGCTGGGCAAAGACCCGCTCACACGCCTGCTCACCGGACGAGACCTTGTGCGCCAGATGACTGAGGCCCTTGAGGAGGCGAGCCTCAGCAGTGAGAAGCTGGCCTTTCTGCACATCGATCTCATCGGATTTCGGGCGGTCAATGAGCAGCTTGGCGATGAGATGGGAGATGAGCTTCTCTTTGCCCTCTCCGAGAAATTGCTGCGCGCAGTTCGGGACGGCGATCTCGTGGGCCGCCTGGGCCCAGATGAGTTCGGAATTTTATTGCGCAATATGTCGTCGGATCAGGCCCTGCAAAGCGTGATGGCAAGGTTCGAGTCGATGATGGAGTCGCCTCCGATTCCCACCGAACTCTGGAACGGTGCTCGCATTGCTCTGGTTCTGGCTCCCGATGATGGCCAGACGGCCCAGGCCCTGATGGACAAGACGCGTGCTGCACTGTCCGCTGCCAAGCGCAAGGCTCCCCAACAGCAGGGCCGCGTCTAGGGCGCACGAGGATGCTCTCAAGGCTCTTTTCCGGAAAAGACAAGGACGCCCTCGAGCAGGCCAAGGCTGCCTTCGAGCAGGCCTGCCTCATCAAGGGCAACTCTCGCGAGGCACAGGTTGCGCGCATCCGCATCGCCCTGCGCTGCCGTGCGGTGCTCGACAAGACCTTCGTCGAGGGCGCAGAGCGATCGCTCGACCATGCCGAGCGCTGCATGATCGCCCTGGTTCAGGGCGAGGAGCGCCCCCCCGATCCGAAGGCCTCCGCCTTCCAGAAGATCAAGAGCATCAATGGCGAGATCGACGCCTACATCCCCTTAGAGTACGCCGAGGAGGTCTTCAAGATCGGTGCTGCCTATCAGCTGGAGCAGATCTCCGCGCGGCAGGCCGTTGAGCTGGCTCAAGATGTGGCCGATCGAATCTCGTCCCACCTGAACCTGGAGGTCCCGTTTGAGGCCCTGGGCTTCATGGCCGAGAACATCGAAGAGGAGGAGGCAGCAGCCGCGGAGGGCCAAGAGGCTGCTGCGCTGGATCAGCCCGATACGGGCAACGCCTCCCAGACGCCTGCTGCCCAGGACCCAACCACAGACAAGAAGTCGACTGGCAAGGCCAGTTGGCTCGAGCGCGCGGGGCTCTACTGATGCGCATCTCGATGATCGGCGTGGGGCTCATGGGCCATGGCATTGCAGCCAATCTCCTCAATAAAGGCCATGAACTCTCTTTCCTGGAACACCCCGGGAATCAGCCCACGGCCGACCTCGTCGCCCGGGGTGCGCTGGTCATGCCGACGATTGAATCGCTGGCCGGCTCTGCAGACATGGTCCTGTTGGTGGTGACCGGTTCACCGCAGGTGGAGCAGGTGGTGCGTGGACCGGGAGGCCTGCTGGACAACATGCGGCCAGGCCTCGTGGTGATCGACTGCTCCACGGCCATCCCAGACTCCACCGTGGCCATGGCGCAGGCTGTGGAGGCGGCTGGCGGGGCCTTTGCAGATGCAGCCATGACCAGAACACCCAAGGAGGCGGCAGAGGGTCGATTGAACCTATTGGTGGGAGCACCGCCTGCGCTCTTTGAACGGATTCGGCCAGTGCTTGCTTGTTTCGCAGAGAACATCACCCATGCTGGGCCGGTGGGCGCCGGCCATCGGTTAAAGCTCTTGCACAATTTTGTGTCTTTGGGTTCGGTCACGCTGATGGCCGAGGCCTTCGCCTGCGCAGAACAGTCAGGCATCCCGGCCGAACTCTTGGTCGACACCCTGGCCAAGGGTGGCGGCTGGGGGGCTGCCCTGGACCGAATCAAGCCCTATGTGCTGGAGGGCAAGGCAGAGCACTTTCGATTCAGTGTGGCCAACGCCTGCAAAGACCTAAGCTACTACAACGGCATGGCGCAGGCCAGCGGGATCGCCAGCGCGGTGGCCCAGGGTGTGCTCAACGACCTACAGGCTGTCGTGCAGGCCGGCCAGGCAGACGCTTACATGCCGCT
Organism: uncultured Bordetella sp.; assembly: GCA_964589205.1. Lineage (GTDB taxonomy): Bacteria > Pseudomonadota > Gammaproteobacteria > Burkholderiales > Burkholderiaceae_A > Hahnella. The sequence continues at coordinate 5,156 of CAZPRT010000068.1, forward strand.
TTTGGTGTCTTTGCTGGGCGCAGAAAAACCCCGAAAGGCCTGACAGGGGTCTGGCCGCTCGATCGATGGGCTCTGCCAGCTGACATCAAAAGGTGAGGATGAATCGGGGGGCTGTTCAACAAAGCCCACCGCGACCACCTTGAGATCGGGACGGCTCGCCTTCAGGATTTGGGGCACGCCGTAATCCAGCCGGGCATGGCCATTTCCCAGCACCACCGCCGCAGGAAGTCGCTCAAGTGCGGCAAGCGCCATGCTAGCATCGCGCAGCCGCTGGATCTGGCGAATGTGACCAAGGTGTTGCTCGGGAAGCATGCCGCAGTGCCCATCTCGAAGGTCGGCGTCGAGCAGTGCCTGCGCATCAGCAGACAGCGGTGCCTGCTCCAACAGTGCGAGCAGCTTCGGGTGACCAACAGAGCGCAGCTGGGCCCGCGTGAGATTGCCCCCGTGCACGGCCCAGCCCAATTCGTCTGTTGCGTCAAACAGGGGTTTGTGAAGCGGCCAGCGCCAGCCCGATGGTTCAAAGCCTGCGGCCATTAGCCGCTGCAATTGCGTCTCTGGGGTGCCAGCGGGCATCTTTTGTGGCGCCATCAGGTGCTCGGCCACCACATGGAGCGACCGACCCGACAGTGCGCGCAGGAGATCCGCCCTCGCCTGGTGGTGGTGCGGGTTGTCATGTAGTTCACCGAGCAAAATGACGTCAGCCTCTTGAAGGAGTGTGAGCAGCGCCGCATGATCGGCCACGCCTTGGATCTGAAGGGCTCTTGGGGTCGTCTCCCCTGCGGCGGCGGGGGAAAGGCCAAGCGTTAGCAGGGCACCCGCGGCCAGCAGGCCGCAAGCCGCCTGCTGTAACCAAGCCGTCGGTGATCGTGGGGGTGGCATCGGGACTGGGCTCATTTTTGACTCGGGTCGGACTTCTTGTATTGTGCACAGCATTGCACCCATTGTTGCCCCCATCTCCTTCCATGGCCCGACGGTTTATTCAGAAGTTTCTCCCTACGCAGGAACAGATTGCAGCGAACAAGACGCTACGATTCCTGGGGCCGACCATCCTTCAGCCGGGGCTCTGGCATGTGACGCGCCGAAGCGTCTCCGTGGGCGTTGCGATTGGGCTTTTTTGTGCATTCATCATCCCGGTCGGTCAGATCCCGTTGGCGGCTGTCATTGCCATCTATTTCCGGGGAAATTTGGCGGTGGCCACCCTCAGTACGTTTGTGACCAATCCATTCACCTTTCCGGCCATCTATTACGTGGCGTATCTGTTGGGCTCGGCCATGCTCGGCGAGAGGGTGGTCGAGTCTGAAGTGGCCTCGGTGGTGTCAGAGATTTCCCAAGAGTCCGACCGAGGTTTCATTGACGGTCTGCTGGGCTGGATCTTGAGTTTGGGTGATTTGGGCGTTCCACTGCTGCTCGGCATGGTGACATTTTCAGTGGTCTCTTGTGTGCTCGGTTACTTCATCGTGAACCTGGCCTGGCGGGCCAGTGTGGCCATTCGCTACCGCAAGCGCAAAACCATGCCAAGGTCGGAGGGGAACCCCGAGCCCTGATCCGAGTCTTATGGGCATGAGACCATCGGAGGTGGGCGTATGAAGACCTTTCAATGGATGACAACCGGCCTGGTACTGGCTGCGCTGCTGGGTTGTGAGGGGGCGCCTTCATCGAATGTTCACAAGACTGTGAACCAGCCCAAGAAACAGATTGACATCCCCTGCTACATCAGTGAGCAGTCGGTGCGAAACGGCATGAGAACCTGCATCTACGAGTGCCAAGACGGCAGCGCAGACTCCGCATCCACCGAGAGTCAGTTCACCTGCCCGAACACCATCTTTAAGCGGGTCTAGCCGGCAGGTGTTGTTCGGCCAAGGCCACGGCATCGGGTGCGCTGGTGCAGCATCCAATGGTCTCGAGCGACGCCGCCATCCTCAGCGCCTCGGCCCCAAAGGCCGAGACAAAGATTGGGCCGCCCAACATGAACTTTAGGTCTGGGTTGCGTGAGGCCTGCCGCAACTGAGGAAGCAGCCGCTGTAGTTGTCTCAGTTCATGCTCCGTGGCCACCGAAACGCCTGCAAGGTCGAACCACTCATTGGCCACGGTTTCAAGAATCGTTTCCTCGCTGGTGCCCACTTCAATCACGACCTCCCAGTTGGCACGACGAAAGAAGTCCGATACGACGATGAGTCCGAGCAGGTGCTGCGAGCCAGGCGCGGTGGTGAGCATGATGCGGTGCAGTGAACCAGAGGTCTGTGGCCCGTCCTGATATGCATAGCCAAGCCGATGTGAGATTTCATGGAGCCTTGCCAGGCCAATGGTTACATTGGCAAAGTCCGACAGATCTCGCTCCCAGAGTTC
>CAZPRT010000069.1:0-7406 GCA_964589205.1 uncultured Bordetella sp.
AATCCTTCGGTGCGGCCATTCCATCGGAGATCACCCCTGCGTTCGTGCGGGACGAGGTGGCCCGAGGCCGCGCCATCATTCCCAACAACATCAATCACCCCGAGTCGGAGCCCATGATCATCGGGCGCAACTTCATGGTGAAGATCAACGGCAACATCGGCAACAGCGCGGTGAGCAGCAGCATTGCCGAGGAAGTGGACAAAATGACCTGGGGCATCCGTTGGGGCGCCGACACCATCATGGACCTCTCCACCGGCAAGCACATCCACGAGACCCGAGAGTGGATCATTCGCAACAGCCCCGTGCCCATCGGCACCGTGCCCATTTACCAGGCCTTGGAGAAGGTCGATGGCAAGGCCGAGGAGCTCACCTGGGATCTCTTCCGAGACACGCTCATTGAGCAGGCCGAACAGGGCGTGGACTACTTCACCATTCATGCGGGCGTGCGCCTGGCCTACGTGCCCATGACGGCCAACCGCATGACCGGCATCGTCAGCCGCGGCGGCAGCATCATGGCCAAGTGGTGCCTGGCCCATCACCAGGAGAACTTCCTCTACACCCACTTCGAAGAGATCTGCGAGATCATGAAGGACTACGACGTGGCCTTCAGCCTGGGGGACGGCCTGCGGCCGGGCAGTGCCTGGGATGCCAATGACGAGGCCCAACTGGGTGAATTAAAGACCCTGGGCGAGCTCACGCAGGTGGCCTGGAAGCACGATGTGCAGGTCATGATTGAAGGCCCGGGCCATGTCCCCATGCAGCTCATCAAAGAGAACATGGACCTGCAGCTCGACTGGTGCGATGAGGCCCCCTTCTACACGCTGGGGCCCCTGACCACCGACATCGCCCCGGGCTACGACCACATCACCTCGGCCATTGGCGCCGCGCAGATTGGCTGGTACGGCACGGCCATGCTCTGCTATGTCACACCCAAGGAGCACCTGGGCCTGCCCAACAAGGAGGATGTGAAGGCCGGCATCATCGCCTACAAGATTGCGGCCCACGCGGCCGACCTGGCCAAGGGCCACCCGGGCGCACAGATCCGAGACAACGCACTCTCCAAGGCCCGGTTCGAGTTCCGGTGGAATGACCAGTTCAACCTCGGCCTCGATCCGGACACGGCCAAGGCCTATCACGACGAGACCCTGCCCAAAGAGAGCATGAAGGTGGCCCACTTCTGCTCCATGTGTGGGCCTCACTTCTGCAGCATGAAGATCACGCAAGACGTGAAGGACTACGCCAAGCAAAAGGGCCTGGATGAGCAAGAGGCCCTTCAGAAGGGCATGCAGGAGAAGTCCATCGAGTTTGTGAAGACGGGCGCGAAGGTCTATCACAAGCAATGATGCGGGTTGGCATTGCCGGTGGCGGCCTGATGGGCCGCCTGATGGCCCATTGGTGCGCGCAGCAGGGCTGGTCGGTCTCGGTTCGAGAGGCAGGCCCCGAGCACCCACCCGTGCTCACCGATCGGGCCGCCGCCTACACCAGTGCTGGCATGCTGAGCCCTGCCGCAGAGATGGAGGCCGGTGGCCTGCCGGTCTACGAGATGGGACTGCGCTCCATGGCGTTATGGCCAGGCATCCACGAGGCTTGCGACAAAGGCTTCGACCTGCAGCTACAGGGCAGCCTGCTCATTGCGCATCCCACCGACCGTGGGAGCGCCGAGCGCATCCTGCGGCACATCCAGCCGGCGGCTGAGCACGCCCCAAGGCCCCTCTCGCACGAGGCGCTGGCCGAACTGGAGCCCGCACTCAAGCCCCGGCTCGCGGCCTGGCTGCTTCCCCATGAGGGCCACCTGTTCCCGCTGCAGGCACTGGAGGCCCTGAAGGCCAGCACCGCGGCAGACTGGGCCTTTGACACACCTGTGCATGCCGTACTGCCGGGTGAACTGCAGAGCGTCAAAGGAACGGAGGCCTTCGACTGGGTCTTCGACTGCCGTGGCCGAGGTGGCCAGGGCCCGACCATGCCGGTGCGTGGCGTGCGTGGCGAGATCTTCACCCTGCAGCCTGCGCCCGAAGCGCCACCCCTGCACCGGCCCATTCGCCTGCTCCATCCCCGCTGGCGTGTCTACCTGGTGCCACGGCCAGGCGGGCAAATTGTGGTGGGCGCCACCGAGATCGAATCCGAAGACCGCTCGCCGCCCTCGGTGCAGAGCAACCTGGAACTGCTCTCGGCCGCCTTTAGCATCATGCCCAGCCTGGCCGAGGCACGCGTGGTGAGCAGCGATGTCAACCTGCGACCAGCCCTGCCCGACAACCTGCCCGTGGTGCAGACCGAGCCGGGCCTCACCCGAATCAATGGCCTCTTCCGACATGGCTGGCTGCTTGCGCCGGCCTTGATGGAAGAGGCTGCAAGAGCCATGACATGCAGCCGAGCATGACGGTCTCGGTCAACGGCCAGGCGGTCTCGTTGCCCGAGGGTGCGAGCCTGGAGGACCTCATTCATCTGCTCCAGAAAGACCCTGTGCGCGTGGCCACGGCCGTGAACGAGACATTTGTGCCCCGCACACAACGAAATGCTGTACGGCTTTGCCAGGGAGATGCCATCATGACCTTCGAACCCATCACAGGAGGCTGACTGTGGGTGCTGCAACGGGTTACACGCTGTTTGGTCGCACACTGAACAGCCGCTTTTTCCTCGGCACGGCAGGCCACCCCTCGCCGTCTGGGCTGGTGGCGGCCATCGAGGCCTCCGGCGCCGAGGTGCTCACCATGGGCATCAAGCGCCAGGCCGCCAATGTGGCGGCCTCCGGAGACAATCAGTGGTGGTCGATCATCCGTGGTACGGGCCGTCACATCCTTCCCAACACGGCCGGCTGCCGCACGGCCAAAGAGGCGGTGGCACTGGCCCAGATGGCACGCGAACTCTTCGAGACCAACTGGATCAAGCTCGAGGTGGTGGGCGATGACTACACCCTACAGCCCGACAGCTTTGAACTGGTAGAAGCGGCCGAGCAACTCGTGAAACTCGGCTTTCAGGTCTTCCCCTACTGCACCGAGGACCTCATCGCAGCCCGCCGGCTCGTGGATGCTGGCTGTGAGGTGCTCATGCCTTGGGCCGCACCCATTGGCTCGGGCCAAGGCATCGTGCACCGGCCTGCCCTGCTGCGCATGCGCGAGGCCTTCCCCGATCAATTCTTGGTGATCGATGCGGGCATCGGCGCACCCTCGCATGCTGCGGAGGCCATGGAAATGGGCTTTGATGCCGTGCTGCTGAACTCGGCCGTGGCCCAGGCCCAAGACCCCGTGGGCATGGCAGCGGCCTTTCGAATGGCCATCGAGGCCGGACGCCTTGGGCATGATGCCGGGGTGATCCCCGAGCAGGCCTTTGCCACGCCCTCCACACCGGTGACCGGCCAGCCGTTTCTCATTCACAAGGCCACAGGCTGAGCCCCGCATGAAGATCGAGACGCGGCGCGGGCACCTGACGGTTCTGGCCGACAGCCTCGTGCTCGACTGGCCGTTTGCCAAGGGCCGCGTGGCCTGCCCCGATGCTGTGCACCACGCAGCGCTGTTGTCGGCCGCCTTTGATGAGAGCCTCGACCGGGGCTATGTCGAAGAAGAGGCCAGCATCCATGCCGCCATGGCCTGCGCCATGAGGCCCCATCGCCTCTGGGTGGCAGGCGCCGAGTCTCATCGCGAGGCCTTCCCCACGCTCAGCCTGCCCCAGGCCACGACCATCGATCCACCGACCCCCTTTCCACGGCTTGCCAACCCGGCGCCCGGGGTCTACCCCGTGGTCGACAGCCAAGGCCTGCTCGAGACCCTGCTCGAGGCGGGTGCCAAGATCATCCAACTTCGCATCAAAGACCTCTCGACAGCCGAACAGGCCGATGCGGTTCGCCTGGCCTGCCGGGCGGCCGAACATGCCCCCGAGAGCCAGCTCTTCATCAACGACCACTGGCGTGCGGCCCTCGACCACGGCGCCTTCGGCATCCATCTGGGCCAGGAAGACCTGCTCACCGCAGACCTCACCGCCATCGCCGACCAAGGGGTGCGCCTCGGGCTCTCAAGCCACAGTTACTGGGAGGTGGCCCGGGCCATGTGGCTCATGCCGAGTTACCTGGCCTGCGGGCCCATCTTTCCCACACGGGCCAAGGCCATGAACTGGATCCCACAGGGTCTGGACAACCTGCGCTATTGGGTGGCCGTGAGCCAGGTGCCCGTGGTGGCCATTGCGGGCATTCATGCCGGTAACTTGGAGGACATTGCCGCCACCGGGGCCGACTCGGCTGCGGTGATTCAGGCCATCGTCTCCATGCCCAGCCCTGCGGCTGCCTACCGCGACCTGCAGGACCGTTGGATCAGCGCAGCAGGTTCGAGATCTCCTGGGCCAGCATCGCCGGTGGCACCGCCCCCTGGAACGTGGCCTGCCCGCCCGACCCTGTCTCCAGCCTGAAGGTGGGCACCATCGACACACCCTTTTCGGCCCATTCCTCACAGACATGGGCCACGCGCTTGACCAGCAGAGCGTCCTCCAGGGCGGCTGCAGCCCTGGCCGCGTAGAGGCCCACTTCATTGGCGCATCGGAAGAGCACACCCCGGTCGGTGAGGTCTTCTCCGTTCACGAAATAAGCCGCAAATAGCGCTGCGGCCAAGGCATCGGCATGCTCACCGGCCGCAGCCATGAGCACATGGGCCGACAGCGTATTGGGCTGCACCTGAATTTTCTCGAGGTTCATGGGAAGATTCACAGCCCGTGCATGGTCTGCAATGCGGGCGTAGCCAGACAGGCCCGACTTCCCAAACTTTTGCTCGAGATACTGCTGCCGAGGCATGCCCTGTTCCGGCAGGTGCGGGTTGAGCTGATACGGGCTCCATGAAATGGTGAGCCGTGAGGGGAGTTCTGGGAACTCCGCCTTGACGCGGGCCAGGGCCAGGCCCAGGTGCTGTCGACCGATGTAGCACCAAGGGCAGACCACATCGGAGATGATTTCAATTTTGAGAGCTTGCATGCCGTGGTTTCAAAACGCTCGTTAAGGTGGCAGGAGGGCCAGACCTCGACCGGGGACACCCCGCCCGAGGAAGAGGACCTCACATGCCCGTTGTGCGGGCGCCCCATGGTACCCGGGCCGACGGTGGATGAGCACCACCTGGTGCCGCGGTCCCTTGGGGGCCGAGAGAAGCACCGGCTGCACAAGGTCTGCCACCGCAAGATCCACCAGGCCTTGAAGCCCCGCGAGATTGCGCGGCACTACTCCACCTGGGAGGCCCTGCGGGATCAGCCCGAGATCGCAACGTTCATCGACTGGGTTCGCAAGCGGCCGCCCGAGTTTCTCGGGTAACCTCGCGCCATGGTCATCGGATGGATTGTGATTTTCTGCCTGGGCTTTCTGGCCGGCTATGTGGTGGGGCGCAAGAAGCCCCCACGAGGGGACTAAACCGCTCCCGAAGGCCTCTCACGGCGTCCACATGGCGGGCCCCTCGAAAAGTTTTTGCACCGCAACAAACCTTTGTTACACTTCCGTCATACAAATTCTCATGTTGTCGGAGGTGATCCATGTCAGCCCCTTTTCTGCCCATCCACGGCATAGAAGTTGACCCGGCGCTCTGCGCCTTCATCGACCAAGAAGTACTGCCCAACACGGGCATCAGCCCCAACACCTTCTGGGCGGGCTTCGACCAGATCGTGGCCGAGTTCGCGCCTCAAAACGATGCCCTGCTCGCCGAGCGCGACCGTCTGCAGGCCGAGCTCGATGCCTGGCACCAGACGCATCCAGGCCCCATCCAAGACATGGCGGCCTACGAGGCCTTCCTCTCCAAGATTGGCTATCTCGTTGCAGAGCCCGCAGCCGTCAAGGCCTCCACGGCGAATGTGGATGATGAACTGGCGGTTCAGGCCGGGCCGCAGCTGGTGGTGCCCATTCTCAATGCCCGCTACACCCTCAATGCAGCCAATGCACGCTGGGGCAGCCTCTACGATGCGCTCTACGGCACCGATGCCATTTCTGAGGCCGATGGCTGTGCCCGCGGCGAGGCCTACAACCCCAAGCGTGGTGAGAAGGTCATGGCCCGCGCACGGGCCTTCCTTGACGAGACCATCCCCCTGGCCAAGGGCTCGCATGCCCAGAGCAGCCGCTACTGGGTGGAGTCGGGCCGCGTCTGCGTCCAGCTGGCCAATGGCGAGATCACTGGTCTTCGTGACCCGGCCGCATTCCTGGGCCACCAGGGCGACCTGCTCGAGCCCAGCGTCCTGTTATTCCGCCACCACGGCATCCACTTCGAGCTCGTGATCGATCCCAAGACCAGCATTGGCAGGGTCGACCCGGCCGGCGTGAGCGACATCATTCTCGAGGCCGCGCTCTCCACCATTCTCGACCTGGAGGACTCCGTGGCCGTGGTCGATACCGCGGACAAACTGCTGGGCTACCGCAACTTTCTGGGCGTGGTGCAGGGCAGCCTTACCGAGCGCGTTCCAAAGGATGGCAAGACCATCCTGCGGGGCTTGAACGGCGACCGCTTCTACACCAAGCCCGAGGGTGGCAGCCTGGTGCTGCCCGGCCGCTCCTTGCTTTTCATTCGCAACATGGGCCTGCTCACCACGCACCCGGCCGTGCGGTATCGCAAGGCCGATGGCTCCTGCCGCGACATCCCCGAGGGCATCCTGGATGCCGTGGTCACCGTGGCCATTGCCATGCACGACATTCAAGGCCATGGTCGGCTGCCCACGGGCGAGGCCATTCGCAACAGCCGCGCAGGCAGCATCTACGTGGTCAAGCCAAAGCTGCACGGTCCGGCCGAGGTGGCCTTCAGTGCCGCCCTGTTTGCCAAGGTGGAGGCCTTGCTCGGCCTGCCCGTCAACACCGTGAAGCTGGGTGTCATGGATGAAGAGCGGCGCACGAGCGTGAACCTGAAGGCCTGCATCGCAGCCGCCGAGAGCCGCATTGCATTCATCAACACCGGCTTTCTCGATCGCACCGGCGACGAGATGCATTCGGCCATGCTCGCAGGCCCCATGATTCGCAAGGCCGACATGAAGGCGAGCGCCTGGATTCACGCCTACGAGCGCAACAACGTGATCGTGGGCCTGGCCTGCGGACTGCGCGGGAGGGCTCAGATTGGCAAGGGCATGTGGGCCATGCCCGACAAGATGGCCGCCATGCTGGAGCAGAAGATCGCCCACCCCAAGGCAGGCGCCAACACGGCCTGGGTGCCCAGCCCCACGGCGGCCACGCTGCACGCCCTGCACTACCACCAGGTGGCCGTGGCCGATATCCAGCAAGGCCTGGAGCAGATCGATGCCGAAGCCGAGCGCCCAGGCCTCCTGCAAGGCCTGCTCACTGTGCCGGTGGCCGAGAACGCCAACTGGTCTGAGGCCGAGAAGCAGCAGGAACTCGACAACAACATCCAGGGCATTCTGGGCTACGTGGTGCGCTGGATCGACCAGGGCGTGGGCTGCTCCAAGGTGCC
>CAZPRT010000070.1:0-7289 GCA_964589205.1 uncultured Bordetella sp.
TACCTGGGCGGTGAGCACATCGTGAAGGATGCGCTGCTCGCGATGGACCTCACGCCGGTGCAGTTCCTGCTGCTGGCCCAGCTCATCATCTTCATTCTGGGCTGGCCGCTGGAGTGGAGCGAGATCATCATCATCTTCGTTCCCATCTTCTTGCCACTGCTGCCCCTCTACGATGTCGACCCCATCCTCTTTGGCATTCTCATTGCCATCAACTTACAGACATCTTTCCTGACGCCGCCCATGGCGATGTCCGCCTACTATTTGAAGGGGGTGGCGCCGAAGAGCCTGCAGTTGGTCACCATCTTCAAGGGCTGCATGCCGTTCGTGGGAATGGTCCTGCTCACCCTGGCGCTCACCTACATCTACCCGAGCATGGTCACCTACCTGCCTGATCACTTCTTCAATCAGCCGGTGGAAATCGAGTACGACCCCACGGATGAGTCGGTCGTAGACCCCAACATCTTCAAGTCGCTCTGATGGCTGGTGCTGGCGATCGCCCACTGCATGAGCTTACGGGCCTCGAGGTCCGAGACCTGTTGGTCTCGGGTCGCATCGGCATACCGGAATTCTTCGAGCAGGCGTCTTCCTTTGTCGCCAAGGCTGATGAGCAGGTCTTGGCCTTCGCCCACACCGATGCCCGGGTGGTGACGGCTCAGGCCGATGACCTCCAGCAACTGAAGGTGACGGGGCAATTGCCCGGCCCGCTGTTCGGGGTTCCTGTTGGCATCAAGGACATCATCGACACCGAGGATTACCCGACCGAGTCTGGAAGCCCGATCCACAAGGGGCGCTATGCGCTGGCGGATGCCAGTGTTGTTCGGCGTCTTCGGGCGGCCGGCGCAGTGATCATGGGCAAAACGGTCACCACGGAGTTTGCCACTTTTGTGCCAGGGCCCACGCGCAATCCGCATAACCTGGATCACACACCAGGCGGCTCCTCCAGTGGCTCTGCCGCGGCGGTTGCCGCGGGCATGGTGCCGGTGGCCATTGGCAGCCAAACCAATGGCTCCGTCACGCGTCCAGCTTCCTATTGTGGGGTCTACGGTTTTAAGCCCTCCATGGGCCTGATTCCTCGCACGGGTGTGTTGGAGCAGTCTCCCTCGCTGGATCAGATCGGTGTCTTTGCGCGCAGCATCGATGACATCGCGCTGGTGACGGAAGTGATTGTTGGGGACGACGGTCACGATGCCGGCACCCGTGGGCAGGTCCCCATGCGACTCTTGGATGTGGCCACGGCCGAGCCACCGCTGCCGCCCAAGTTCTGTTTTGTGAAGACTCCATGGTGGGATCAGGTCGAGCCTGAAGCCCAAGAGGCCTATGAGGCCTTCGTGGCGCATCTGGAGGGCTGTGTCCAGCATGCGGCCGTGCCGGATGTTGTGGCCCAGGCCGTGGACTGGCACCGGGCCATCAACGAACCGGAGTTGGCTTTTTGCTTGCAGCGAGAGTGGAGGCATCACCGAAGCCAACTCAGCCCAGCGTTGCAAGACCGTGTGGAGCGCGGCATGGCCGTTCCGGTCATGGATTACATGCTGGCAAAAGACCGCATGTCTCACGTGGCGGGTGCCTTCGATGAATACTTCCTCGACTTCGATGCCATTCTCTGCCCTGCAGCCTTGGGCACAGCGCCCAAGGGCCTGGCCTCCACGGGCGACCCGATCATGTCCACGGTCTGGAGTTTCGCAGGGCTTCCAACGCTGAGCCTGCCGCTCATGAACCTCTCCAATGGGCTTCCGCTGGGCGTACAGATGGTGGGCCGGCGAAAGGGTGATGCAAGGCTGCTTCAGGCCGGGCGTTGGCTGGTCGCTGAATTTCTCAGGAGAAATGAATCATGAAATCCATTGAGCGTTACACCGGGCTGATCGGGCTCATCCTGCTCATCGCCTTCTTTGCCCCCTACGTGCTGAAGATCCCCCAGATCGACATCACGCTCATTCTGCTCCTCGGGCTGGCCTTGGCAGCCTACGACTTCTTCACCTCCAAAGACAGCTAGCCTCAGCAAAGGCAGTCCATGCGCCAATCAGCGCTGGGCCCCGCATTGGGCGGCACTGGCGATCACTCCTTCTTCGGTGCTGGCGGTGGCGGTGAGGTGAACAGGTTGTTGATCACTGCGGCGTCCTCCCGGGCCAGTTCCTCCACTCTTGCGTCAATCACGCCCGCCAACTTGGCGGAGTCTGCAGTGCCCATCCATTGGTTTCGGTTGTTCCGAATCAGAATCCAGCGGTCCAGGCTGCACTTGGGCCCTTCCTGGGCCAACCACTCGAGCGCCTTGGCGTTGCGTTCGCCCTCGGGGGCGTCGGTGACGGCGGCCCGAAAGCCACTGACTGCGCAGTTGGTGGGCGGCGGCGGGGCCTCCTCCTCGCCGGGCAGTTGAGCGCGGCCGGGGAGGGGCCAGGCGATCAGGAAGGCCAGGGTTACCAGGGTCATGGGGGCCATAACGGCCGCTGGGGTTAAAGTCACCTCGGTGCCGCCCGATTCCACATGCATGCGTTTCATGTCTTCTACCCCCACTGTCTACGGCCTTTGGTTCTCATCGGCTGCTTTCTTGCGCTCATCATTCGCTTTCGTGTGCCTTCTGCTGGCTTCGTTGCTCTTTTCCGTGCCCACCGCGCAGGCCAACTATCTGGTCATTGCTTCTGGATTTAATCGGGTGGAGTACGTGGAACTTGATACGGCCCGCCGCACCCAGGTGGGCTACCTGATCGTCGTGGTCGAGGATTACTTTCATGCCGACCTCTTTGGCCATCTATCGCGCCTGCGGCTTCAGGAAATCGACTGCCAGAAGGCTCGAATGCGTGTGCGGCTCGAGCGTCGCTACACCGGGAAACGGGGAACTGGACGGCCGACAGCGGTGATTCGTCAGCCCGAGGCCGGCTGGACGCCATTGGCGCAAAAGGGGGAACTGGGCCTACTGCTGCGCAGCCAGTTCTGCACGGGCTAGTCCGCCGACCCAGGCTGAATCGCCCGGCTGCGCTACTGGCTTATCGCTTGCGGCCTTCGGCCATGCAGGTGAGGGCGCCCAGAATGGATGCACCCTGGTGCAGTTCAATGGCGTCGTACTCCACATCGCCCTCAATCACGCCACCGTTGCGCAGTTCCACCAGTTTGGCCCGCACGTTGCCGTGCACGGTGCCGGAGATTTGGATGCTGTGGCAGCGAATGTCCCCCTGGATGTCGCCATCGCGGCCAATGACCAGCGTCACCTCATTTTTCTCGCCGGGTGCCAGCAGGTTCCCAAAGAATTTCCCGTCAATTCGGGCGTTGGCGCCGAGTTCAAGGTCGCCCTTGAAGCGCGTGGTGCCGTCGATGATGGTGGGATAAGACTTGCTGGAGAAGTTGTCTTTTTGGGATGACATGACGGGCACGCTGGAAAATTGAACAGTCGGTGACGGAGTATTCCTCGACTTTGGATTCGGAGCAAGCACTCTCGTCTTGAGCCCCATGAAACCGTCTTTCACCGCATGGGTGACCGCCGCCAGCGCATCACAATGCCCACCACGCCCAGGCTGCCGGGCAGCAGGGTCAGGCCCGCCCACAAGGGCCCCACCTGTGGCCAGAGGTCTCGGGCGAGCATGAACTGGATGGCCGCCAACACCAGCATGCAGACCCGCTGCAGGTTGAGCCCGCCGGTCTGGGCCAGGCTGGCCAGCAGCAGCATGAGCACTGGAATGCTCGCCAGGGCGCTGTAGAAGGCCATGTCCCCGAGCCTGGCCGCCTGGCTGGTGTAGACCTGGTCGGTGAGGATGAAGCCCGCCACGGGCAGGGCGGCCAGCAGGGCGCGGGCCTGCCAGGAAAAGCCGTCGGGCTCAGCAGAACGAGACCACGCCCCGGCCGACGGCTCTGCAGCGGGACGATCCACACCACTCCTCTGGCCCGAGGTGGATGCCCGGGATGCGGGGGAGGCATCGGCTGCGCCACGCTCCGCGGTGCCCTTGCCGCCCGCGTGCACGGCGTTGGGCATGGGGGTGGCATCCTGGGTGCCGAGCGCTCGGATGGCCGCGGCAATCTGCTTCTGTGCCTCGGCCTGGGTCTGGCAGGCGCGCAGCGCCTGGGCCCATGGGGCCAGCCGGCTGCGGTGGTCCGAGGTGAGGGTGGCCCCCACCTCATCGAGCAGGCCAGCCAGCCCATAGGCGAGCAGCGCATGCTGGTGGTTCAGGCTGTTGGCCGCAATGCTGCTGGGCCAATGGCTGGCATACCGATCCCATGGAATGTCGAAGTGGTCCACGAAGTTCTCGGGCACGGGCAGGCCCATGGCCTCAAAGAAGGCCCGCCAGTCGGCCTCAATCGCCCGTGCAAGCTCGGGGTGATGAATGCTGGGGTTCACGCGCAGCCACAACGGCTTTTGCAGTGGAAAGCGGGCACATAGGGCGGCCGAGAAATCGATCACCTGTGCCTGGCGGCTGCTCGGTGATTCGAACAGCACGTTGCGGGCAGCCACATCCAGGTGAAAGACCCCGAGCCGGGCCACGCGGTCATAGGCGGCCAGCGCAGGCGAGAGCATTTGCACCACGTCGTCGTCCGGCCGCTCATGCACCCACTCGGCCAGGCTCTGGCCGCGGTGCTCCATCTCAATGGTCAGGGCCCGGTGGTCGGTGGCGAGCACCTTGGGCACCGGCGCGCCGCGCTGTGCGAGGTCGTTGAGCAACGAGAGTTCGCGCGAGAGGTTGTGGTCGTCCTCAAAGCGCTTGGTGAAGGCATCGAGCTTCATGGCTGTTGCACCCAGGCCATGAGCACCGAGACATCGTCGTGGCTGCCCCTGGCCAGCGCCAGTTCGGCCAAGGTCTCGGCGCAGAACTGCAGGTCGTGGTCGCTGGGGGTCTGCGCGCCGATGGGCAGCAAGACCTCACGAAGATCGGCCGTGGACAAATACGCGCCCGCCCCATCGCTCATCAGGAAGGCCGCCCAGCAGGTCACCTCGGTGGTGGACTGTCGCTCGCAGCAGTGGGGACGGATGGGCACATTCGCGCCGATGAGCTGGGTGGGGTGGCCCTCGTCATCCACATGCCGATCCAGTTGATGTTCGGAGGCCCACTGCCCCTGGCGGTGGGCAAAGAGTTCGGCAAAGCTGTCGCCCACGCTGGTGATGCACAGGCCACGCGCGTTGGCTGCGAAGGCGAGCAGGGTGCAGCCAGAGTCGGGCCACTGGGCATCGAACTCCTGGCTCATGGCATCGAGCAGTTGGCCCGACAGCGGTGTGCCCGCATCGAGTGCCTCTAGCACCCGCTGGCTTGCTGCCTGGGCCACGGCACCACCGTGCGGGGTCCCATTGGCGCCATCACAGAGCACAGCCAGTGGCAGGCTCGGGTGGCGGGCGGCTGCATCGAAGCCGAGGCGCTCGGGCGCGCCCAGGTTGAGCGCCATGCCGCACCGAAACATCAACAAGCCCGGCCCGCCCGCAGTCGACTCAAGACTTGACCGCGCGTGGCCGCGGTGTGGCCTCGGTCACGCCCGCCCCTTGGGCCCCGCGGCGGCGCATCTCCACGATTGGAAATTGCGCAGCCTGGGCCTTGTCGAAGGTCTGGGCGCGGTTCTCGCTGGTGGCCCCGAAGAGCAGTCGCGTCTCGCCGTGCTTGGGCATGCTGTAGACCGTGGAGGGCCGCAGCAACTGGCCACCGGCAGAAAGGCACGACAGGCTGGCGGCATCATGAACAAAGAAGTAGGTCTCATCGAGCACGTTGAGCACCACCAGATGACGCCGCGAGACGTACTGGCCGTGCAGGGTCACGAAGGAGAGGCCACCGAGCTCGGCCTCGCTCGGGCTCTCTCGGCCAATGAGGAAGGGCGTGGTCACCTCGAGCATGCGCTCGCCCTGGGCATCCCAGATGCGCAGCAGAAGGCTGTTGTCGGCGCCCGCTGTGGGGTTGGCTGAGCTGCTGCTTGAACTGCCAAACACACTGCTGACTGCTGCCGCTGCTGCCGCAGCCGCGCCCGATGGTGCACTCTGGGCCACCGGCCCGCGCAGGCTCACCTGCACCTGAAAGTTCAGCCGTCGGCCTCGCAGGGAGACCTGATAGCGCTCATCCTGGCTGGGCTGCTCCAGGCTCTGGCTCAAGAACTGAACGGTGGGCTGGAAGTCTGAGGAGACCACCACCAGTGAGCCGCGGGCAGACCGATACTGGGTCTCCATGAGCGAGCGGAAAAATCGCAGCTTAAAGCCGGGATCAATCTCTTCATGCACCTGCAGAAAGCTCTCGAAGTTTTCCGAGGCGTCCTTGTCCAGGGGAATGACCACGAGCGAGTCGATGACGAACTGGCTCTTGGCCAGAATGCTCTGCAGGTATTTTTTCTCCCGCTGCTCGAGTTCGGTGAGCACGGCCTGAGAGATGAGCCCTTTGAGTTCCAGGCCGATGGCCTCGGCCCAGTGGGTGGCCTGGTCCATGTCCTTGGGCGGCCCGCCCTCGGGCGAGCGGGTGCTGTTGCGAAAGTGCGCAAGAAGGTCAGAAAGCATTCTGGCAATCTATACGAATGTCTGATTTAAGGAAACCAAGCCGCGGGCTGGCGGGCCTTCTTGCTGCCGCGCTGCTCGGGGGGTTTCTGTGGTCGATGCTCACGCTGGGCCTGCCAACCGATCGCGTGCCGCGAGAGGCCCTGTGGCTGGCCTCGCGGGCAGCAGCCGAGAACCTGGATGTGCGTGGGCCGGCATCGACCAATGGCGAGGTCGTCTCATCCGCAGCATCCTTGTGTGAGGCCTACCTGGGTGTGCCCATCGGTCAGGCCGACTGCGGCATGGGGCGGCTGCTTGAGACCGATGCGACCAATGCCAACGTAAAAACGAACCCAGAGGCCTTGAGGCTGGGGCTGCAGCGGGCTCAACGCGGGCTGTCGCGCTACGAGGCGCTGCGCGCGGCCGTGCTGCAGGTGTCTGCGGGCCATCTCTTGTCCCACTGGATGGTGGGCCTCGTGGATCAGCGCATCGAGCGCATTCGGGTTCGAACCCAAGAGGCAAGCCCCGGCTACATCGACCTCTTCCATGCCTTGCTCCTGGCAGAGGGCGTTCGCTACAACAGCCTCTCCGGTGAGTTTTCTTCGGTGCGATGGGACCTGGCCCGCGTGATCGATGAGCCGGATCGGCTCGCTGCGCAGGCCAGTCGGCTCACGATGGCCATCAGCCTCATGCCCGGGGTGCTGGCGCTCCTGGGAGGCCTTGCGGGCTGGCTCGTCTGGCGACGCCTGGGCTGGCCTGCATTCGCGGTGACCACGGGCCTGCTCGCGGTGGTGGCCCTGGGCCTGCTCATCATGGCCGATGCAGGCCTTCGGTTTGGCGAGGGGGCCTTGGGCTTTGCCTTGAATCC
>CAZPRT010000071.1:0-7288 GCA_964589205.1 uncultured Bordetella sp.
GTGCAGTTGGTGGCGCCGAACTGACTTTTGGCGCGAACTAAAACAAATGAAACCCCCAATGCCACCAAAAGATTTGATCGAGGCCCTGCGCCCTTGATTTTGTAAGGAATCTTCCTTACCATTAAATCTCATTTGGGAGAAAAACCATGCCCGCCATTCGTGAAGTTGCCACCATCACCTCCAAGGGGCAGATCACCCTGCCCAAGCCCATTCGTCAGGCGCTGGGTGTGGACTACGGCGGCAAGGTCGCATTCAATTTGCAGGGCTCGCAGGTCATCGTCACGCGGGCTGATGAGGCGGCGCATGAGGACCCTGCCATTGGCTCATTTCTGGCCTTGCTGGAAAAAGACATTCGCACCGGCCAGCACCTGTGCGCCTTGCCAGACAGCTTGGTGCAGGCCATGCTGTCTGCACTGACCCATCCGGTTGATCTAGATGCCAAGATCGAAGGCGACGTCACGCTGTGATCCAGCGTCACGGGTGGAATCTGCTCTTTCACGAATGTTTGTCCGAGCAACTGCAAAAACTGCACGCCGCCTCTGAGCGAGCGATGCAACAGGACCCGCAAGGGTGTGAGTCCAACGCCAACGTCAGGCTGTTCGCCGCCTTGTCGAGATTGATCTTTGATGCGGTGCCCAGCGACCCGAACCGGGATGAGTACAGGCAGGGCAACACAATGGGGTCAGCGTTTCGGCACTGGCGGCGCGCAAAAATAGGGCGACGCTTCCGACTGTTTTTCCGGTTCGACACCAAGACCCGAATCATCATCTTTGCGTGGGTCAATGACGAGAACACATTACGCTCGTCGGGCAGCAAGAATGACCCGTACACGGTGTTTCAACGCATGCTTGAGAGAGGACAGCCGCCGGATGACTGGGCCGCGCTGATCGCGACGAGTCGGGACGACTGGCGTTAGTCTGGAGGCGGGACCCGGAATCGAACCGAGGTACACGGCTTTGCAGGCCGCTGCATAACCACTCTGCCATCCCGCCCGCAAGAGGGGTTGGAGCGGGAGACGAGTCTCGAACTCGCGACCTCAACCTTGGCAAGGTTGCGCTCTACCAACTGAGCTACTCCCGCAACGAAGCCCTCAATTCTATGCGTTTAGGAACGGTCTCGCAACTCAGGCCAGGCCTGCATCAGGTAGTAGACCATCGAGAAAAAGGTGAGCCAGGCGGCAAGAAGGATGAGCCACTGGCCCAGGGCTGCAGTGTCGATCAGGCCGCCCAGAATGGGGGCCTGGTAGAGCAGGAAGGGAATGGACACCATCTGGGCCACGGTCTTGGCCTTGCCCAGCCAGTTCACGGCCACGCTGCGGCGCGCGCCAATCTCAGCCATCCACTCCCGCAGGGCCGAGATGGTGATTTCACGCCCAATGATGATGAGGCCCACCACAGGGCCCACCCGCTGGGAGTCCATGAGCACCACCAAGGCCGCGCAGACCATGAGCTTGTCTGCCACTGGGTCCAGGAATGCGCCAAAGGCCGTGGTCTGGTTCCACCGCCGGGCCAGCCAGCCATCAATCCAATCCGTGATGGCCGCCAGCACAAAAATGAGGGTGACCAGGGCGTTGCGCTCGTGGTCCGTCAGCCCCAGGGGCAAATAGAAGACCCCCATAAAAATGGGGATGGCCAGCACCCTGGCCCAGGTGAGCAGGTTGGGAAGCTGAAAGTTCAAGCGGCCCTTACCAGCTGCCCACGTTGGGCATGGAGGCCCAGGGCTCGGCCGGCGGCAGCGGCGCACCCCGCTGCAGGAGCTCGATGGAGATTTGATCGGGTGAACGCACAAAGGCCATGTATCCATCGCGCGGCGGCCGGTTGATCACCACACCCGCCTGCATGAGCCGCTCACAAGTCTCGTAGATGTTGTCGACCCCATAGGCCACGTGCCCAAAATTTCGGCCACCGGTGTAGACCTCTGGGTCCCAGTTGTAGGTGAGCTCGAGCTGGGCCTCGGCGTCGCCCGGGGCAGCCAGGTAGGCCAGGGTGAAGCGGCCCTGCTCCGACTCGCGGGTTCTCAGCAATTCCAGGCCAAGGGCCTTGGTGTAAAAATCGATGGAGGCTTGAAGATCGGTGACACGCACCATGGTGTGAAGGTATTTCATGGCAGAAACTATACCGTGAAGGCCATGCCCAGGAGACCCCCAATGACCCCACATCCGAACCCCCTGACCCCCCACCGAATGGGCCTTGGCACCTGGAACATGGGCGAATCGGCGCTCACCCGAGACGCCGAGGTCGCAGCCATTCAGGCGGGCCTCGATTTGGGCATTCGTCTCATCGACACCGCAGAGATGTATGCCGACGGCGGTGCCGAGCGTGCGACTGGCACCGCGCTCAAAGGGCGGCCAGCGGTGGCGCGAGACGCGCTCACCATCGTGAGCAAGGTCCTGCCCTCCAATGCAAGCCGCGCCGGCACCGTCCGTGCTGGCAAGGACTCCATTGCACGCATGGGCTGCGACTATCTGGATGTCTTTCTGCTCCACTGGCCCGGCCGATTCCCGCTGGAAGACACCCTCGCCGGCATGATCGATCTTGCCGAACAGGGACTGATTCGGCGCTGGGGCATCAGCAACTTTGACCTCTCCGGCTGGCAGCGGTGGGCACAGACTGAGGAGGCGCTGGGCGTGGCCGGGGCCTGCGCCACCAATCAGGTCTACTACGCCCTGAGCGCCAGGGGCGTGGCATTCGATCTGCTGCCCGCCATGGTCGAGGCTGGCCAGCCCCTGATGGCATATTCGCCGCTGGGCAGCGGCGGCCTGCTTCGGCATTCGGGCCTGCAGCGCCTTGCAGCCGAGCACGGGCTCACCGCCGCCTCGATGGCCATGCGCTGGATCGCCCATCAGCCTGGTGTGCTGCCCATCCCCAAGTCGAGCAAGGCCACGAACATCGAACAGAACTGGGCTGCCATGCAGGCACCTGCGCTTGCGGCCGAGGCCTTGGTTGCCCTAGGTGCCCTTTTCCCTGCCCCCACCAAAAAGATGCCGCTGGCCGTGCTCTAGTCTTCTAGACTGGCGCGCATGCAAGTTTCATCCGTGGTCTGGCTGCTCGACGATGATGCGAGTGTGCGAAAGGCGCTCATGCGAATCCTCCAAGACACGGGCTGCCGGGTGGAGGCCTTCGACTCGGCCGAGGCGCTGCGGACGCGTGCCACGGGCGTCTCCCTCTCTGACATCGACCTCTTCTTATTCGATGTTCGCCTGCCGGGCGACTCTGGCCTGCAGCTCTGGCAGTCGATGCGCAGCCAGCCCGACTGCCCACCCGTGGTGTTTCTCTCTGGCAACGCCCAGATCAGGGAGGCCGTGGCCGCCCTCAAGGACGGTGCAGCCGACTTCCTGCTCAAGCCATTTGAGCAGGACAGCCTGCTCGAGGCCATCGACGGCGCACGTCATCGGCCCCGGGCTGGGCGGGTGGGTGCGGCTGCGCCCACGGGCCAGCCTGCGTGGATGGAGAGCCTCACCCAGCGAGAGCAGGAGGTGATGCTCCTGGTGGGTGAGGGCCTTCGCAATGCAGAGATCGGCGAGCGCCTGGGCATTGGCCTGCGAACCGTGAAGATGCACCGAGGAAACATCATGGCCAAGCTCGGCGTGCGCAACCAGGGGCAGCTCTTAAAGGAGTATTTCTCCTCGCCCAACAGCTCGGTGGCATAAGTGATCGACGTTCGCACCACCTATGCCCTCACGGCATTGGTGCTCATGCTGGCCCCGATTGGAATCTTGCTGACCACCCGGGGCTTTCGTAACCATCAGATCACCTGTTGGGTCCTGGCCAACCTGGTCAACGGCGTTGGCTTCGGGCTGGTGATGCTGCGTGGGGTGGTGCCCGACCTCATGAGCTTTCACCTGGCCCAGCTGCTGATGCTGCTGGGGATGTTCATGCGCATCCACACCATTCGCATCCTGAAGGAGCCCGGGTCGTATGGCCTCACGCGCAAAAACCTGCAGCCATTTGGGCTCTGGATGGCGGGCTACATGGCCATGTTCAGCTGGGCCGTGGCAGCCCCTTGGCCAGATCTCTGGCGAATGACCGGCGTGATTCTGGGCCACATGGCCCTGCTGGTCTGGTTTCTAAAGCGGGTGATGCAGCTCGAGCATCGGCAGCCGAGCCAGGGGCTCAAGCTGCTGCAGCTGGCCATCCTCGCCATGATGCTGGGCTTTGCACTGCGTCTGATCAGCATGCACATCTTTGCGGAAGACGCGCATGTATTTGCAGCAGCGCCCCTTCACAATGTCGCAGCCCTGCTGCTCATGAGCTTTGCACTGCTCTCAAACATTGCCTTTCATCGGCTGATCTTGGAGGGCATCGACAAAGACCGCAGCCAGGCCAAGAGTGCGCTGGTGGAGAGCCAAGGCGCGGCCTCTCGATATGCACTTCAGACGCCCGGGGTGTCGATTGAAGCCTTCGGCTCAGCCATCTCCCATGAGCTCAACCAGCCCCTCACCGCCATTGGGCTCAACCTCTCCCACCTTCGGCAGCAACTCCAGGCCGATGCATCCAGGGCGGATCGAGATGAGGTGCTTCGGGATCTGATCGCCGACACCCAGCGGGCCAGTGCCCTGGTGACAAACCTCCGGGTGCTGATGGCCAACCAACAGAGCACCCGAAGCGCCGTGGCGATCCAGGGGGCAGTCCAGGAGGCCGTGGCCCTGCTGCAGCGCAGTCCCTCGCTGGAGCGACATCCAATCTCGATTGAAGTCTCTTTCCCCGAGACGCCGCTGATGGTCATGGCCAACACAGACCAATTGGTCCAGGTCTTCCTCAATCTGCTCGTGAATTCGGCCGAGGCCATTGCCCACGAGGGCCGTCGCGGGCCCGGCCAGATTGCGGTGACCGTGGCCCAGCGTGGGGAGATGCTGGAGGTCTGCTTCACCGACAACGGCCCGGGGATTCCGACAGACTTGAGGGATCGGCTCTTCGAACTCTTCTCATCGACCAAGCCAAGGGAGGGCGGCGTTGGCCTGTGGCTGGCCAAGACCATCCTGCTGAGCCATGACGCCACCATCGCCCTGGACACCACCCATGCACCCGGCACGCGGATGGTCATGGTTTTCCCGATGCTGCACCAAAGGCCGTAGCGTGTTTTGATTGGGGCTCATACAGTCGCGCGATGTCTCAGGAGCGTGAGGCCATGAACCTACTTCGCAAATGCGCCGAACGGCGCCGCAACGCAAACATTCCCGCCCAGAAGGCCGCGCTTGCCTTGAACTGGTCGGTGAGCAAGCTCGAAAAAATCGAGTCTGAGGCCCTCAAGGGCGAGGGTTCCTTTCAGCATTGTTTGGCCGAGGCCCAGGCCTACGATGCCTGGCTCACCCAAGAGTTGGGGGGGCCCATTTTCGTGCCCCACTTCCTTCGGCACACCACACCACCGCGCTAGCGGGCCGGTCGCACCCCTCGCGTACACTCCCCGGATGCCTTTCTCTCGCAGTGCCCTCTCGGCACTACTTTTTGCCAGCGCGGCCCTGGTCGCTGCGGGCTGTGACCAGGTCTCGCAACGACTGACTGCCCCAACGCCGCGCCAGCCGGCCGCACCGGTGGCGCCGGTGACCATCCAGCCCGTTCCGAATGCCACACCCGCTGTGCCCGCTGACGCGCCCGCCGTTGCCCCTGCCCATGTGCCGGCAGACCGCCCCAGCACTGCGGCACCGCCAGCGGCGCAAAGCACACGGCAGTCCTTGCCCGCCCAGCCCGACCAAGAAACGCTGAGCACCGCCCGCCTGCGTCAGTCCAGCCCGCTTGCGGCCCCACCGGGCAGCACGACGACAGACCGCAATCAAGACCGTTAAATCGGCTCGTCGATCGTGAGTTGGGCGCGGAAGGTGGCGCCCGCAACGACCTGCGTCTGAAGCCGTGCCTCGAGGTCAGGGGCCGCATCGAGCAAGACATCCGAAAACACCGCGCGAAAGGCCTCGGCCGGAACGGCCTCGAACACGGCCCTTGGAATGTCGAGCACAAGCCGGCCTCGCGAGATGCCTTTGCTGGAGAGCGAGAGTGCGAAGGCCAGCAGCTGCGCCTGGGGCTCGTCTTGCTCGCCGGAGCGCACCGACCAATCCCATCCCCCCATGGTCACTGGCCCTCCTGCTCGCGCGAGAGCGTGGCCAACCAGGCCATGGCCTGACGACTGGCCGCATGTCCGGAGCCCGCAGGTGGAACAGCCTGCGGGAAGGCAATGACCCCCAAGGCCAGCTCCTTGGGCAGCCCCTTCCAGTGCGCTGGCGGCTCGATGCCCAGCCACACTGCCAGTTGGGAGACATCCACGAGGCCCGCAAACACGGTGGTGCCCCCAAAGCCCACGTCGGCTCGGCCCACCGTGCCCGTCTTGCCCCAGAGCGGACAGCCCTCTTTGCAGGGGCGTCCAAAGGCCGCTTCCACCGCAGGGTGCGCCGTGCCGCTGCCTCTCCAGCCGGGCTCTGCAGGCATCATGACCTTGGCCATGCCCGCCTGCACCACCTCGGCAGCGCGGCGGTTTTGAAGGCCCGCGCGAGGCATCGGCCGAACCGCATCATCGCGAAGCAGCCAGACGGCAGCCGATTTGCGGCCCTGAGCCGCATTCGAGATCTGTGCGGCCAGGCTGGCCACGCCCACGGCCGTGGCCCTCGCATCGCCGGCCCCGAGCACCGACTGCACCATGCCCGAGGTGCGCAGGTAGGCCTGCTCGGCGGCACGGTCGCGCGGCGCACGGGCGCGGCCGGAGCGAATGTCCTCATAGCTGCGCCAGTCGAAGAGCAGCACGGGCTCGCGCAGGTCTGCAGCCTCGCCGGCCCCAATGGGCATGCGCCCGAACTGGCCTGGCACGGGAAGCCGAGCACCACTCAGGTTGGCCCGCTCTGCCACCCAGCCCACCTGCGCCACCCGCTGCAAGACCTTCATGGGCATGGCACAGGCCACTGGCACTCGGGGCGTGGGCCCCAGGTTGCAAATGGCAGCACGCTCCCACCATTCATTGCGCTTTTGGACCGCATCGTCGAGCTGGCCCGAGGTCTTGATCTGCAACTGCAGATCGCGTGCGGGCACGGACTCCGCCAGCGCAAGGCTAAAGAAGAGCTTGGCCACCGATGCGGGCGGAGCCTCCACCAACGCAGCCGCCAAAGGCTTGGAGCCTTCAATGCCGCGCTGGTCACAGGCGGCCCCCTCGCAGCCCATGGCCAGAATGCCCATGGTGGCCGGGTCGATGACCACCATGGAGAGGCCCTTCATGCCCCTGGCCGCCTGCGGCATGAATGCCTCGAGCCGCTGCTGCAACGGACCTGAGAGGCTGATCCGAAGTTGGCGGGGCGAGGCAGACTGACCAT
>CAZPRT010000072.1:0-7190 GCA_964589205.1 uncultured Bordetella sp.
GGCAATGGCCGCCTTGCCCGAACCAGTGAGGCAAACAAGCCCGCAGACACAGGCGCCACTGGTGCCCAATTCAGGGCGCCCCTACAACCCGGTGGTCACCCTCAATGGATGGACACTCCCCTGGCGGATGAACAACGGCGTCAAGGAGTTCCACCTGGTGGCCGAGCCAGTGGTTCGAGAGATGGCACCTGGCTTCAAGGCCCACCTGTGGGGCTACAACGGTCAATCCCCTGGCCCCACCATTGAGGTGGTCGAGGGTGACAAGGTGCGCATTTTCGTGACCAATCGTCTTCCGGAACACACCTCCATTCACTGGCATGGGCAGCGCCTTCCCAACGGCATGGATGGCGTCACCGGCCTGAACCAGCCGGGCATTCCCGCCGGCAAGACCTTTGTCTACGAGTTCACCGCCAGACGGCCGGGCACCTTCATGTATCACCCCCATGCCGATGAGATGACCCAGATGGCCATGGGAATGATGGGCTTCTGGGTGACGCATCCGAAGACCAAGCATCCCCTCATCGAGAACGTGGACCGAGACTTCTGCTTCCTGCTCAATGCCTACGACATCGACCCGGGCAGCTACACGCCCAAGATCATGACCATGCTGGACTTCAACATCTGGTCTTGGAACAGCCGAGTCTTCCCGGGCATCGACTCACTTCATGTTCGGCTCAATGACCGCGTTCGGATCCGGTTTGGCAACCTCACCATGACCAATCACCCCATCCACCTGCACGGCCATGAGTTTGAGATCACAGGCACCGATGGAGGACCACGACCAAAGGCCATGCGCAGCCCAGAGGTCACCACAGACGTTGCAGTGGGCCAGATGCGGCAGATCGAGTTCATCGCAAATGAGGAAGGAGACTGGGCCTTTCATTGCCACAAGTCACACCACACCATGAACGCCATGGGCCACGACGTGCCCACGCTGATTGGCGTGGACCACACGGGGCTGGCCAAGCGCATCGGCCGACTCATCCCGGATTACATGGTGATGGGCGAGCGGGGCATGGCCGACATGGCCGAGATGGAGATGCCACTACCCGAGAACACTGCACCCATGATGACTGGTGAAGGGCCATACGGCTCGGTGGAGATGGGGGGCATGTTCAGTGTCGTCAAGGTTCGACGAGACCAGAAGCCCGGCGACTACAGCAACCCGGGTTGGTACAAACAGCCGGCCGGAACCCAGGCCTTCGAGTGGAAGGGCAACCCTCTCGCAACCCCGGCTCGCTCCGGCCATGCAGGCCAGGGCGCCATGCCCCGGCGGGACACCCAAGAGATCGAGGTCAAGGTTCAGAAACCGGGTAAATCAGCTGGTGGCCATGGCCATCAACACTAAGCAACCAACACAAAGGACATCCACATGACAAAAATCAGAACCATTTTGACGCTCACCATGACATCCGGGGCGCTGCTTACAAGTGTCTCCCCCAAGGCCTTTGCACACGGCAACGCCCACCATGGCTCACCGGCGAGGTCATCTGCTCAAGTTGCACCGGCCGAGCAGATGGCCTGGGGGATCGCTGGTGACCCAGCCAAGGTGAGCCGGGTGATCAAGGTCGACATGAGCGATGCGATGCGATTCGCACCGGAACTCATTCAAATCAAAAAGAACGAGACCATTCGCTTTGAAGTGAGCAACAACGGCAAGGTGATGCACGAAATGGTCATCGGCACCCAGAAGGAGCTTGATGCCCATGCTGAGATGATGAAGAAGCATCCGAACATGGAACACGACGAGGCCTACATGGCGCACGTGGGCCCGGGGGAGAAAGGCGCGATTGTCTGGCACTTTAATCGCGAAGGTGAATTCGACTTTGCCTGCCTCGTGGCAGGGCATTACGATGCAGGCATGCGCGGAAAGATTCGGGTGAGCCAATGAGCAGCCAACTGGAAAGACGCCGACTGGTCAACGCCCTGGGCCTGGCCTGTCTGGGCGTCACCGCAATGCCTACTCTGGGCCTGGCCCAATTCAACAAACCGCTGGTCGAGGTCTGGAAGTCGCCCACCTGTGGCTGCTGCGCGGAGTGGATGAAGCACCTCGAGGCCAATGAATTCCGAGTCAAAGGCTACGACGTTGGCAACAATGCAAAGCGCATTGAGGTTGGAATGCCCAAGGAATATGCCTCCTGCCACACAGCCCTCGTCAATGGCTATGTGATCGAGGGGCATGTACCCGCCAGGGAGATTCATCGCCTTTTGAGGGAGCGGCCCAAGGCCATTGGGCTGTCGGTTCCAGAGATGCCAATTGGGTCACCCGGCATGGACGGACCGGAATACGGCGGCCAGGTCGACCCTTACGACGTGCTGCTGGTCCGAGGCCCCGGGCGGGCCACCGTGTTTGCAGCCTACCGACCCAGGAAAGGAGTTTGATCGTGAAGATCTTTGCAAAGGCCATGGCCAGTCTGCTGCTGGCCGGCGTCTGTTCCACTGCGATGGCGGAGTGGGCCACCGGAGAGATTCGTCGGCTCGACCCGGATAACAAGCGGCTCACCATCAAGCATGGAGAGATCCCATCCTTGGACATGCCGCCGATGACCATGGTCTTTTATGTCTCGGATGCCGCCCTCCTCAATGGCCTGCAGGTGACCGATCAAATTGAGTTCCAGGCAGCGGTGGATGGCAAGCGAAATATGGTCACAGCCATCCGCAGGAAGTGATACCGTCACGGTCACGCATGGCATCCCGACTCATCTCTCTCTTTTTCATTGCTGTGGGCCTGACCTCGGGTCTGGCGCTCGCTCAGCCTTCTTCTCAGCATTCTCCCGCGCCCATCTCGCTTGAGATCGGAAAAGTGGCAGTGCTGCCCGACATCAAACTCATGGATGGCCGCGTCTGGAAGCAGTCGGAGGCCGTCGGCAAGGTCGTCATCATTGAGATCTGGCACACCCGTTGCCCCTTCTGTGCAAAGCAGAACCCATTGCTCGATGCCTTCTATTTGAAACATCGGCACCGGGGGCTTGATGTGATTGCAATCAGTACGGACAAATCGCCCAACGACGTGTTGGCTTACATGAAAAAGAACGGCTACGCCTTCGACGTCGCAATGGCAAGCCCAACCTGGATGTCGACCTACAAGGCCCGTCGCGGCCTGCCCCAGCTATTCGTCTTGGATCGTCGCTCGGTGGTGAGGGCCATCGAGCTGCGGGAGATGTTCCCGGACGACATCGAGGACCTCACTCGCTTCCTGTAGGGCCCATTTTTATTTTGGCGGAGACGGTGGGATTCGAACCCACGATGCGCTTTTGGCACATACTCCCTTAGCAGGGGAGCACCTTCGGCCTCTCGGTCACGTCTCCGTTGTTGCGATTCTATCCCACCATCTGGCCAAGATCAGGCCGCCTGCCCCTCCAGACCAAAGGCCTTGTGAAGGGCTCGAACGGCCAGTTCCATGTATTTGTCGGCAATCACCACAGATATCTTGATCTCGCTGGTGGAGATCATCTGAATGTTGATGCCCTCGGCGGACAGCGTTTGGAACATGTCACTGGCCACGCCCACATGTGAACGCATGCCAATGCCCACCACACTCACCTTACAGATCTGATTGTCGCTGGTGATCTCACGCGCCTGAATCTGCGGCTGCACCTTGGACTCAATGACCTCGAGGGCCTTGGCCAGTTCGTTGCGATGCACGGTGAAGGAGAAATCGGTCATGCCATCGTGGCTGGCATTCTGAATGATCATGTCCACATCGATGTTGGCCTCGGCCACAGGCCCAAGAATCTTGTAAGCGATGCCGGGCTTGTCGGGCACGCCCGCAATGGTGATCTTGGCCTCGTCGCGGTTAAAGGCAATGCCTGAAATAACAGCCTGCTCCATGGTCTTGTCTTCCTCGTAGGTGATCAGTGTTCCAGACTGGGCCTCGGTGGCGAGGTCCATCTCGGGGTCGGTCAGGCTCGAGAGCACTCGGGTCTTGACCTTGTATTTGCCGGCGAACTCCACCGACCGAATCTGCAAGACCTTCGAGCCCAGGCTGGCCATCTCGAGCATCTCCTCGAAGGTGATTCGCTCAAGCCGACGGGCCTCGGCCACGATTCGTGGGTCGGTCGTGTAGACACCGTCTACATCGGTGTAAATGAGGCACTCCTCGGCCTTCAAGGCCGCCGCAACCGCCACGGCCGACGTGTCGGATCCGCCGCGCCCGAGCGTGGTGATGGAGCCTTCGCCATCGATGCCCTGAAAGCCGGTGATCACCACCACACAGCCCGCATCGAGGTCCGCGCGAACGCGGGCGTCATCAATCGACTCGATCCGCGCCTTGGTATGAGCCGAATCGGTTCGGATGGGCACCTGCCATCCCGCGTAACTTTTGGCCTGCACGCCTTGTTTCTGAAGGGCCAGTGCCAGCAGGCCCACCGAGACCTGCTCGCCTGTCGCTGCAATTTGGTCCAATTCACGTGGGTCAGGCCGATCGGTGATTTCCTTGGCCAAGCCCAGCAAGCGATTGGTCTCGCCAGACATGGCCGAGGGCACCACCACCATCTGATGACCGGCGCGATGCCACTTGGCAATGCGACGCGCAACGTTTTGAATCCGCTCGGTGGAACCCATGGAGGTGCCGCCGTACTTGTGAACGATAAGGGCCATGATTAGTCTTGTGAGAGACGCTCAATCTGGAGCGTGCGAGCCCGCAAACATACCCGAAAGGGCGCCCCGCCCGCAAACGCCGTGTCAGAGACTTCAAGCGTGGCGCGGCTCTCAGGGCCCGCCAACTCGAGCTGCCGATCGAACTCCTCCAGGCGGCGATACGGTGGCATGCGAAGGCCAGCCTTGCGCAGCCAAGCCCTCAAGACCGCCATTCGACGCGCACTCGAGAGCCGCTGAAGCGAGGTCAGTTCGATCGAACCATGGGCATCCACCACGGCCAACAGATCCGCCTCAGCCTGCTCCGACAGCAGATGCTGCGCGCGCTGTACATGCTCGACACTGCGCGCCATGGCCTCGAGCACCCCGGCGCGCATCTCCTTGAGCACCGGGATCACATCCCGACGAAGCCGGTTGCGGTCGTGACGATCACTCAGATTGGTGGGGTCCTCAACCCAACGCAGGCCCACCGAGACCGCCCAATCACGAAGCGTCTCCTTGCTCACCCCCAGCAGGGGGCGCCAGACCCAGACCGCCTGATCATCCTGGCCCATGCGCTGAAGGGCTGGCATGGCCGAGAGGCCCTCCAATCCAGCGCCGCGCATCCACTGCAGGAGTGCAGTCTCGATCTGGTCGTCCAGGTGATGGGCAAGTACCAGCGCAGCCCCCTTGCTGCGCGCCAATGCCATCAAGGACGCCCATCGCACTGTTCTGGCAGCCGCCTCGATGCCGATTTCTTTACAGGCCTGATCATTCGGCCTGGCATGCTCCACCACCAGCGGCACCTGCCAGGCCTCACAGATGCGACGGCAGTGCGCCTCAAAGACGTCCGCAGCAGGCTGCAGGCCATGGTGAAGGTGAACCGCCTCGATCTGGACACCGGCCCAGTCCAGCGACGCATCAGGGCCCTGACGCCAACTCTGGAGCCATTTCAACAGGACAGTGGAATCAAGCCCCCCGGAGAAGGCCACGAGCAGCCTTGGGGGGATCTGCGAGGGAGGCTTAGGCGGATTCTTTAAATCGACCATAGGCCCGCAGCCGGGCCTGGCGCTGGACCAGCATCTCCTCGGTTGACATGGCACCGACCGTGGCCAGGCTGTCCGCAATGGCCTTGCGCAGCGTCTCGGCCATGTCTTGAGGTGCGCGATGCGCGCCACCATGGGGCTCCATGACGATGCGGTCGATGAGGCCGAGCGTCTTGAGTCGCTGCGCGGTGATGCCCAGGGTTTCCGCAGCATCGGGAGCCTTGCTGGCACTCTTCCAGAGGATCGAGGCACAGCCCTCTGGCGAGATGACCGAGTAAGTCGCGAACTGCAGCATGAGGACCTGATCGGCCACCGCAATGGCCAGGGCTCCGCCGGAACCGCCCTCACCAATCACCGTGGCAATGAAGGGCACCTTGAGGCCCGCCATGACAAACAGGTTTCTGCCGATGGCCTCTGACTGGCCGCGCTCTTCGGCCCCAATGCCAGGGTAGGCACCCGGCGTGTCGATAAAACTGAGGATCGGGAGCTTGAACTTCTCGGCCAGCAGCATCAGGCGTTCTGCCTTGCGATAGCCCTCGGGGCGCGGCATGCCGAAATTTCGATGGGTGCGCTCTTTAAGATCCCGCCCCTTCTGATGGCCCATGACCATGACCGACTGGCCATTGAATCGAGCCAGCCCGGCCACAATGGCGGGGTCGTCTCCAAAGCCACGATCGCCATGCAATTCATGGAAATCGGTGCAAAGCATTTGAATGAAATCGAGGGTGTAGGGGCGCTGCGGATGCCGGGCCACCTGAGAGATCTGCCAGGGGGTGAGCTTGGCGTAAATCTCGCGGATCTGGGCGTCGGCCTTTTCCTTCAGGCGGGCCACTTCATCGGAGATGTCCATGGCGGTGTCGCTCTGAACAAACCGAAGCTCTTCAATTTTCGCCTCGAGCTCTGCAACCGATTGCTCGAAGTCTAGGTAGGTCAATGCCATGCCGTGATTGTCCTACAAATGACGCCAGCTCGTTCCCTGGGGGCCGTCCTCAAGAACGATGCCCTGGTCGGTGAGCGCACGACGAATGGCATCGGCCCTGGCGAAATCTCGGGCGGCCTTGGCTGCGGCCCGCTCGGCAATCTGCGCCTGAATCCAGGCCTCGTCTGGCCCGGCTGTTGCGCCGACCTCGCGAATCGCACGGGCAGACGCATCAAAGAAGCCCATCACCCTTCCAAGTCCAAACAAGGCTCGACCTAAACCCTGGGCTGCGGCACGGTCACCCTCCTGAACCTGACGGTTGACCTCGGTGGCCAGGCCAAACAAGGCTGCAATCGCCTCGGGTGAGTTGAAGTCATCCGACATGGCCTCACGATGGGCCTCGACCAGCGGATGGCCCACCGAGGGCAGACCCGGCAACAGGCCATCCGCCAAATTGGTTCGCCAGCGAGCCAGGTCGGCTGGGTCACAGGCCAACTCGAGTGCCGTGTAGAGACGAATCAGCCCAGCACGGGCCTCGTCCAGGGCGGCATCGGAATAGTTCAGGGGGCTTCGGAAGTGGGCCCGAAGGATGAAAAATCGGAGCACCTCGGGGTGGCAGCGAGCCAGTACCTCCCGAATCGTGAAGAAGA
>CAZPRT010000073.1:0-7149 GCA_964589205.1 uncultured Bordetella sp.
AATGCTGCGACATCCATTGCGGGCCAGACACCATGGGGAATCGGCCATTGAGCAAGGCTTCAACCAGGGGCTGGCCGCGGCGGGCCACATTGCCCACCACCCAGAGGTCGGGGCGGAGCGCCAGTTGGTCCACCTCGAAGCCTTCCACGAGATCGATGCCAGCGCCGCGAAGTTGATCACTCATCGGAGGGTAGACATGGGCATCGCAGCCCGTGACCCGATGGCCCATGGCCTTTGCAATTTGGGCCAGGCCACCCATGAAGGTTCCGCAAATGCCAATGATGTGGAGGTGCATGGTGCATTGTAGCGAGCGGCATAATGGGATCCCATGGGCCTTCGAGACGAAATCGCTGCCGCAGCCGCGCAACTGATTGCCGACGATGGGCTCAGTTATGAGCAGGCCAAGCGCAAGGCCTATGAGAGCCTCACGGGTGGGCGAGGCCACCGCATTGCACGCGAAGACCTTCCCTCCAACGCGCAGGTCGAAGACGCCCTGCGAGAGCACCTCGCCCTCTACCATGCCGACACCCAGCCCCAGCGCCTGCAGCACCTCAGGGCAGCAGGCCATCGGCTCATGGTCCTTCTGGAGAACTTCGAGCCGTGGATTGGTGGAGCCGTGGTCAATGGCACTGCCACAGAGCACTCCGGCCTGCACCTGATTTGTCGCACGAGCAGCGCCAAGGAGCTGGGGATCTGCCTCATCAACCATGGCCTGGATGTCGATGCCATTGAGTGGCCGGGTCGCCCAGGGCGACAGGGCGCAGACGAAGCCCTTGCCTTCACATGGGAAAATGAGCCTGTGGTGATTCGCGTCACCGATGATGTGAGCGCCCTCAAGCATGCGGGCGCCATCCACCGACAATCTCTCGAGGAGCTCCTATGACACGGCGCAGCCACCTGCTCTGGATCGGCGTCATCGTCTTGGCCCTGCTGGCCGGCATGGGCCTTGGATACTGGCGTCAGGCGCCCAAGCTCGACATCCCGCCGGCCAATTGGGTCTTCGAGTTGCAGTACCCGCAGATGATCAATGGGCAAACACAGACAACCCGCGTGGCCGAGCACCGCGGGCCGCTCACGGTGGTCAACTTCTGGGCCACCTGGTGCGCACCCTGCATCGAGGAAATGCCCGAACTCTCCCGAGTCCACCAAGACATGGCGCCCCACACCGCCAGGGTCATTGGCCTGGCCGTTGACTCACCGAGCAACGTCAAAGGCTTCCTCGAGCAGCATGGCGTGAGCTACCCGATTCTCTTGGTGGGGGGTGCTGGCACCGAACTGGCCAAACGGCTTGGTGCCCGAATTGACGCCCTTCCCTACACCGTCCTGATCGATGACAAGGGCGTTGTGCGCCGTCAGAAGCTTGGAAGGATCAAAGAAGAAGAGCTCAGAAGCTGGCTAAAAGAAAGTCAGTAACAAGAAATTAGCGGTTCGGGTACACTGGCGCCCATGTTGACCACCCGCCGCCATTGGTGAGCGCCAAATCCCTGTTCTGGGTCCTTCACGGGCCTAACCTCCATCGTCTGGGGCAGCGTGAGCCGTCGGTCTATGGCACCACCACCCTCGATGAAATCAACGCCTCACTCCAGGCGCTTGCGCAGTCTCATCAGGTCGGCCTGGCCTGCCACCAGAGCAACCATGAAGGGGTCCTGATCGACCTCATCCACCAGGCCTCCGAGCAAGGCGTGACGGGCATCGTGATCAATCCGGCTGCCTACACCCACACGAGCGTGGCCCTGCGAGACGCATTGGCCAGCGTTCAGATTCCCTTCGTGGAGGTGCACCTCTCCAATGTCCACCGGCGAGAGCCTTTTCGGCACCAATCTTACTTTTCAGACCTGGCGCAGGCCGTGATCTGCGGGCTCGGCCCACAGGGATACACCGCCGCCCTCACCTTCCTCATTGGTCAACTCGACAGGAGACCCCATGGACCTCAGAAAGCTTAAGACCCTCATCGACCTCGTGGCGGAATCGAACATCGCCGAACTCGAGATCACCGAGGGCGAGGGCAAGGTTCGAATCGTGAAATCCGGGCCACCGATGGTGGCCGCACCCGTGGCCTTGCAGGCTGCCGCTCCTGCGATGGCCCCCGCACCCATGCCCGCGCCGACCACGCCTGCACCCGCAGCCGAGGCGGCGCCTCCCGCGGGTCCCGCATCGGAGGACGCAGTTCCGTCGCCCATGGTGGGCACCTTCTACCGTGCCTCCGCACCCGGCGCGGCGCCTTATGTCAGCGTGGGCGATGTCGTGGAGGTTGGTCAGACCCTGGGCGTGATTGAGGCCATGAAGCTGATGAACGAGATTCCCTCCGACCGCGCTGGGGTGGTCAAGGCCATCCTGATTGAGAACGGCCAGGCCGTGGAGTTCGGACAGCCCATGTTTGTGATCGCCTAGTTCGAGCGCGTCATGGCCCTATTCGAGAAAGTGCTCATCGCCAATCGGGGGGAGATCGCCCTCCGAATCCAGCGTGCCTGCCGAGAGCTTGGCATCAAGACGGTGGTGGTGCATTCCACCGCCGACACCGAGGCCAAGTACGTGAGGCTGGCTGACGAATCGGTCTGCATCGGCCCGCCCCCCTCCCGCGAGAGCTACTTGAACATTCCGGCCATCATTGCAGCGGCCGAAGTCACGGATGCAGAGGCCATCCACCCCGGCTACGGCTTTCTCTCCGAGAATGCCGACTTTGCCGAAAGGGTGGAGCGCAGCGGCTTCACCTTCATCGGGCCCTCGCCGGATGTCATTCGCATGATGGGCGACAAGGTTGCGGCCAAGCGGGCCATGATTGCCGCTGGCGTGCCATGCGTACCGGGCTCTGAGGGAGCGCTGCCAGACGACCCCAAGGAGATCGTTCGGTGTGCCCGGGCCATTGGCTACCCCGTCATCATCAAGGCCGCCGGCGGTGGCGGTGGTCGGGGCATGCGGGTGGTGCACACCGAGGCAGCCCTGATCCATGCCGTACACACCACCAAGTCGGAGGCGGCGGCCGCATTCAACAATCCCGAGGTCTACATGGAGAAATTCCTCGAGAATCCGCGGCACATTGAGATTCAGATCATGGCCGATCACCATGGCAACGTGATCCACCTCGGCGAGCGCGACTGCTCCATGCAGCGCCGCCATCAGAAGGTGCTCGAGGAGGCCCCTGCGCCCCAGCTCTCCGAGAAGCTGAGAGACAAGGTCGGGGCTCGGTGTGCCGAGGCCTGCAAGAAGATCGGCTACCGCGGTGCCGGCACCATTGAATTCCTCTACGAGAACGGTGAGTTCTATTTCATCGAGATGAACACCCGTGTGCAGGTCGAGCACCCCGTCACGGAGCTCATCACTGGTCTCGACATCGTTCAGGAGCAGATTCGGGTGGCCAGTGGGGAGCGTCTTCGGCTGCGCCAGAAGGATGTCCAGTTCAAGGGCCATGCCATCGAGTGCCGCATCAACGCCGAAGACCCATTCAAGTTCACGCCCTCGCCCGGGCGCATCCAGTCATGGCACATGCCAGGCGGCCCGGGCATTCGGGTCGATTCCCATGCCTACGCCAGTTACCTGGTGCCGCCCCACTACGACTCCATGATTGGCAAGATCATCAGTTACGGTGACACCCGGGAGCAGGCCATCGCCCGCATGGCCATCGCCCTGTCTGAAATGGTGGTGGAGGGCATTCAGACCAACATTCCGCTGCATCGAAAGATCATGCGAGACACCCACTTTCGGGACGGCGGCACCTCCATCCACTACTTGGAATCCATGCTGGCGGATGAGGCCTAGGCCTTGACCTGGGAATTGGTCTTCGAACTGCATGCAGACCAGGCAGACCTCGAACCACTCACCGATGCACTCCTCGAGCACGGCGCACTGTCGGTGTCGGTCGACGACCTTCTGGCCGGCAGCGAGGCAGAGCAGCCTCAGTTTGGTGAACCCGGCGCAGACATTCACATGCGACCATGGCCTGTCAGTCGCATCCGAGTGCTCATCTCGGATGCGCTCGAGCCACAGGCCTGGTGGCAGGCCCTGACAACTGTCCTTCCCGTCTTGGCTGCCAGCCCCATGCAGGCCCATGCCGTGGCGGAGTCTGACTGGGTCACCCTGTCCCAAGCGTCCTTCGAGCCCATCGTGATTCGGGACACCCTCTGGGTCGGGCCTCACTGGCACGCCACCCCAGATGCATTCCTGCGCGCGCCACGTTGGCACTTGTCGATCGACCCAGGCATGGCCTTTGGCACCGGCGGCCATCCCACCACCCAGCTCTGCCTCGAGGCCTTGCTCACCATCTTCTCCCGGCCACACCAAGCCAGTGCGTCGGGACCGACCCGGGTGCTGGACCTGGGCTGCGGCTCCGGCATTCTCGCCATTGCGGCGGCGCGACTGGGCGCCAGCCATGTACTGGCCGTCGACATTGATCCCACAGCCCTGGAGACCACTCGCCGCAACGCGGAGATCAACGGGGTTGGATCGCAACTGACCGTGGCCGATGCGCGCCAACCCATTCCCAATCCCTTCGACCTCGTCCTGGCCAACATCCTTGCCCAGCCACTCAAGGTACTGGCCCCCATGATTTTGGGCGCGGTCGCGTCTCATGGCGGACTCGTGCTCTCCGGCCTGCTCACACGTCAGGAAGACGACGTGCGGGCAGCCTATGCCGCGATCGACCCCCAGCAGCAGACCAAGATGATCTCCCTGGGCTCCCGCGACGGCTGGCTCTGCCTTGGCTTCTGGCCCAGTGGCGTGAAGGCCCCCGACTCCCTCTCATCCCTCTCATAAGGTTTTTTAGACATGGCAATTCAAGTCAGTGGCAGCGTTGCCTTCGACACCATCATGGTCTTCGAAGGACGATTTGCGGAGCAGATTCTTCCCGACCAGGTGCAGATGCTCAACGTGGCATTCCTGGCGCCCTCCATGCGACAAGAATTCGGTGGCTGCGCGGCAAACATTGCCTACAGCCTTCGGGCCCTGGGTTCGGATGTGCGTGTGATCGGTGCCATTGGCCGTGACGGGGGGCCTTACCGGTCTCGACTGGAGAGCCTGGGCGTGGACTGCTCAGGCCTCCTCCAGCGTGAAGACTGCTTCACCGCTCAGGCCTTCATCACCACCGACCTCGACGACAACCAGATCACGGCCTTTCACCCCGGCGCCATGAACCACGCCCACGAGAGGTCGGTCGTCTCAGACAACAATGGCCTGGGCATTGTCTCGCCCAATGGCAAGGCCGCCATGCTCACCCATGCCCAGCAGTTCCACGAACACGGCATTGCGTTCGTCTTTGATCCGGGCCAGGCCATGCCCATCTTCGAGGCCGACGAACTCGAGGGCCTGATTCGGCAAGCCAGTTGGCTCGCTGTGAATGCCTATGAGGGCGAGATGCTCAGCCGCAAGGTCGGTCAGCCTCTCGAGAGACTCTCCACCTGGCTCAAGCCCCACGCGCAGGGTGGGCTCATCATGACCCAGGGCGCAGCGGGCGCCACCGTCATCATCGATGGCCAGCGGCGCAGTCAGTCTGCCGTGGCCGTGGACAACCCCGTGGACCCCACCGGCTGTGGCGATGCCTTCCGGGCCGGCCTCCTCCATGCGCTCTCCAAGGGGCACAGCCTGGAGAAGGCCGTCTCACACGGCATTGTGCTTGGCGCCATCAAGGTCCAGTCTCGGGGTGGACAGAACCACACCGTCTCTGAAACCATGGTGGCCGACATGTTGTCGAAGTTGTCATAGGTTCACTACTTTATTTGGAGCAGATCATCATGTCCCATTCCTCATCCAAGCATTCCCCACCACTGGCCTGGACGGCCTCGCTCATCACCGTCCTGCTTGCCACCGGCTGTGCCACCCAGAGCCACTCCAGTGGTGTCTATCGGGCCGGCGAGACACAGGTCGAGCAGGTGGTGCGCATGGCGGTGATTGAATCCATCCGGGCCGTCACGGTGCAGCGTGACAGCAAGGGTGGTGGGCTCATCGCGGGCGCGGTGGTGGGTGGGGTGGCGGGTTCTTCCGTCGGCGACGGCAAAGGCAGCACGATCGCGAGCGTGCTTGGTGCTGTGGGTGGCGCCATTGCCGGCCAGATGATCGAGGAGCGCGGCAATCAGCGGCCGGGTCAAGAGATCACCCTCCGATTCGACACCGGAGAACGTCGCGTGATTGTGCAAGAGGCAGACCCAGCGCTGCAGGCAGGCGCTCGAGTGCGCGTGGTGGGCAGTGGCTCCGCGGTGAGGGTCTCACCGCAGTAGACGGGCGGTCGGGGCTGAGGGTTAGAGCCCCGGCAGGCCCAACAGGGCCGCCGACAAGGAATGCTCCACGCGCTCATGCACCGTGAGCATCACCTGCAAGAGCAGGAAGACCACAATCGGTGAGAAGTCGAGACCCGATGGGGCTCCCCGGTGAATCAGTTGCCGAAGCGGGCCCATGAATGGTTCCACCATTGCGGCCAATACGGGACGAATCTGCTCTGCCGCAGGGCTCGCGCCGAACCAGCTCATCAAGACATGGGCGATCACGAGCAGCACCAGGAAGCGCAGCCACCATCCGATCACCCAGGCCAGGGCGAGCAGCAGCATGGCCAAGGGCATGGGCAGACCGGCATCGGTCGCATCAACGGCCGGGGCAGCATCTGTGACGAACAAGGCCCATTTGAGAATGGCAGCCACGAGAGACACCAGACAGGCCGCCACCAGGCTCGAAGTGTCCAGTCCGGCCACAGGACGAACCAACCGGCGCATGGGCAAGACAAGCCAATTGGTCAGCCGAAAACAGAGCTGGGTCAGGGGATTCAGGGGTGAGATGCGCAGCCATTGAAGGTAGGCTCGCAGAAGACAGGCCACACACACCAGGCCGGATGCGGCCCGAATGAGCATCCAGAGGAGATCAACGGCCACGAGAGAAAAAAGCCTCGCCGGTTCGCGGCGAGGCTTTTAGACAACAGGCGCCGAAATTAAGGGCGACCACCAACCGGGAACGGCCATGTGCTGGAGATGGGCGCCGCAGCGGGTGCGACGACCTTCTTGGCGGCTGGCTTCTTGGCCGGTGCCTTCTTAGCAGCAGGCTTCTTCGCAGGTGCTTTCTTGGCGGCTGGCTTCTTGGCCGGTGCCTTCTTAGCAGCAGGCTTCTTCGCAGGTGCTTTCTTGGCGGCTGGCTTCTTGGCCGGTGCCTTCTTAGCAGCAGGCTTCTTCGCAG
>CAZPRT010000074.1:0-6881 GCA_964589205.1 uncultured Bordetella sp.
CGAAGCGCATTTCGGACGAGCTCCCTGATTCGGATCTCACCGCTCCCCTCTTGGTTGGCCGTTCGGGCCTCGAGCGCAATGATGTTCTTGGCCGAGAGCTGAAGTTCAGCGGCATCCTCGACCGTCACGATCCGCTCCGCATCCGGGATGAAGGAGGCGAGGAGTTTCAGTGTGGTGGTTTTTCCTGATCCCGTCCCTCCACAGACCACAATGTTCTGCCGCTTCAGGACCGCATCCCTGAGGTAATCGACCATGTCCTGCGAAAGCGTTCCTGCAGCGATCATTCGATCGGCCGTGTACACACCCTGGGTGAACCTGCGAATGGTGAGGCATGGCCCACCGATCGCCGGAGGCGACAAGACCGCATTCACCCTGGAACCGTCCACAAGCCGCCCATCCGCCATGGGAGATGCCTCGTCAATGCGTCGGCCAATGGGCAGAAAGATTCGCTCAATCACACTTCGCAAGCCCTCTGGGCTGTCGAAGGTTGCAGGCACTTGCTCGCACCGTCCAAACCGCTCAACGAAGATTTGATTGAATGCGTTCACCATGATTTCCGTCACATCCGGATCACGCATGATCGACTCCAGCGGTCCAAGCCCAACCAAACTCGCCACCCAACGATCAGCCAACGACTCGGCCTCCGACTCGGACAACCCCTTGAGGAGATCGGTCAAATCTCGTTCAATGAGTGCATAGACCTCCAGCCGGAGGCTGG
This sequence comes from uncultured Bordetella sp., assembly GCA_964589205.1. Taxonomy (GTDB): domain Bacteria; phylum Pseudomonadota; class Gammaproteobacteria; order Burkholderiales; family Burkholderiaceae_A; genus Hahnella. The sequence continues at coordinate 719 of CAZPRT010000074.1, forward strand.
CGTCCGTCAGGCTCCCCCAATCTCGGCTTTTGGCATCGAGGCGTGCCCGAAGACGCTCCCGCCCCTCCAAGAAACGATCGACGCTGGGCTCGTGGGCCATCGTCTGTCCTGGCCCAGGGGTTGCCTGACGGATCTGTACCTGCCAAGTCCCAATGCGAATGTCGTCGGCAGCCGACAAAGGCCCGTACTCCGTTACGGCGCGTTGATTGACTTGAATGCCGGACAGAGATCCTTCATCCCTGATCATGAGCCCCGATGGCCCGGTGTCGACGGCTGCATGCATTCGGGCGACAGAGAGCCCGGTGAGCCGAAGATCGGCATCTCTCCCTCGGCCGAGTCGAATGGGCAGTCTTTCAAACTGAGCCTGTCGAAACGGCGATACTCCCTGGCGATACAGGACCTCAATCATCTGTGGCCTCCTTCATCGGAGTCGGTGACTCCTTTTCACCGTGAATCCGAGACCGAGCCTTCTCAAGCTTTCCCATGGCGTCTCCAAGCACCTTCTGGTGAAAAGCGTCTTGCGGGGAAATGAGCCGTGGCGTCACCATGACCACCATCTCACTTCGGCGGTCTCGAAAATCCTTTGAACGGAACAACGCCCCGAGAATGGGGATGTCACCGAGCCCCGCAAGCTTGTCCACCGCCTTGCTGCCCTCTTCTGAGAGCAGGCCCGACATGACAAGGGTCTCGCCCTGCTTCAGATTGACCTGTGTCTCGGTCATTCGGGACAGGAACCCGGGAAGGTCACCCACGCGAATGGCAGGGTCGACAGTGGAGAGTTCTGTCAGCACATTCGCACTGATCACACCACGCTCATTGACTCGAGGGGCAATCTCGAACCGAATGCCATACGGCTTGAACTGCACAGTGCCAGAGCCCAAGGAGGACGTGACGGGCAGCGGGATCTCTCCGCCAGCCAGGAACTTTGCGGTGCCCCCGCTTCGAGTCGAGAGCATGGGCTCAGCCAGCACAACAGCATCACCCTCCTGCTCCATGAGGTTGATCACAGACAGCAGGGTGGACTGCAGCCCCATGTAAACCGCGAATGGCGAGACCTTCTGCTTCGACACATCGGAATCGAGGCCTGGGAAGTTGGGCGATACGGATGGGCTTCCACCATTCAGCGCGCCGTCCGAGGTGGACCGAAAATGGTTGTTCGTCTTGAAGTCGCCGACGATTCCCACCATCGGACCCGCCATGCTCTGTTGCCACTGAACCCCGATCTTCTCCATGGCGTTCTTTTTGATCTCCAAGAACCGGACCTCCATGGCAATCATCTGCTCTGTTCCCTCGGATTTGGCGAGGTTGAGAAGTTTCGGGTTGCGCTCTGAAAGGCGCTTGAGGCGCTCCTGCTGCTCAACGGACTTCGGTGTTCCCGTAACGACCACCTGGTCGCCAATGCTGTGAAGGGACAGGCCCTCGTCTCCACCAAGCGCCTGTCGAATGTCTTCGGACACCCAGGCAGCCTCACCAGATCGAACTCGCACCAGAACCTTCCTGGCAGACATTCCATCTCCCCACAGCAAAAGGCTGGTCTCTCCCTCACGCTTTCCCGCCAGCAGAAGGCCTCCGCCTTTGATGGCCTTGACGCCCAGGACGGCTCCGTCGCCGACCACCACACGGCGCAACCCGGGAATATCCACGTGTTGCGTCTGACCGGCTTGAATGTTCAGGGACTCCGGGATGTTTGACGCTGCGTTGGAGGTCGCCGCAGTGATGAAAACACCAAAAAGAAATCCCAGAAGGTTGAATGCGAACGCACTGAATTTAAAGTTGGTATTCATGACGCCTGCCCCCTCTGATGGACCAATATCTCGACCGATGGGGCTGCCTGGGGGCGATTGCTGGTCTTGCGCGGTGGAACGGCATCTCCGGGGCCACGCAAGGCAATCATGAGCCGCGCCGAGGACTGTGCCTCCATGATGGGCATGACCGCAGCGGCTGGAACAAGAACGGAGAGACCTCCCCCGGTGCCGTGATGTGTTCCATCGGGCATGGATGTGCGTCCTCCCACCGCCACGACCCGAATTCCAGTCGCGATCAGCCGGCCTCCGTTGCTGGGAGACTCCACACCAATCACCTCAATGCCAGAGCCGTCTGTTTGCAAAGAACGTGATGGCATGCCGACCTGCCATAGGTCGATGAGCTGCCCGGGCCTGATCAAACCCTGCATGCCACCAATGTCGGTCGAGAGGCCGATCACACGGTGACCCGACGGAATGGCCGCATCCGCCGACCTCGTCTCCGCGGCACCCCGAAGATCCTCTTGCCAAATGGGCATGCCGGGCGACAGGTCACGACTGATCCGCTGCCCCTCCAGGGCTTCAGCCTGATTGGGAAGGATCGGCGTTCCAGACAGCCAGCCCTGCGGCAGGTCACGCATGGCCAGACGTGAGAGTCGAATCGGCTCACCAGCCTTGTGGGGCTCTCCAGCGACAACCACCTGAACAAGCTTCTCTTCGGCCCGCACGTCACGAAGGACTTCCGCCCGGACGCTCTGGCGATCTTGGTAGGAGACCCCAGCCGCCACAATGCCTGCCAAAATGCCTGGCAAGAGGAACCATCGTCGCCCGCGGAACCAGCCGCGAAGGCTGAGCCCGAGGGCCTTGATCTTCTCTAGTTTGATCATGCATCACCCCATTGGTAAGGAAACAAGAAACAGAAATCGCATCCAGGCCTCAGAGAGGGCTGGCAGAAGTTCAAGCCTGTGTGCGGCCATCAGCGCAACAGACACGAGGCCCATCGCAAGAACGTGCTCCACCATGCTGGAGCCCCTCGGCCGACTCACTTCGAAGCAGCCTGACGAAGAACAACCCGAAATCGTTCACCCGTGGTGAGGCGCAGGCTCACGACCGTGACACGCTGCCCTCCATGGGAGAGCCTTGAGATGGCATAGGGATGCTCAAGTGTCGAGTTCTCCTGCGACTCGGCGTGTGCGCGCGGGCCACCATAGGTTTGCCGGACATGCTCCCGGTGCTCCAAGACAAGTGACAGTCCACTCGAAATTGGAGTCACCGTGATTTGGGCGCCATCGATTGCAAGGTCGAACGCACCCCGTCGAGGGGTCATCGGGTCCGTGAGCACCCGCATGGGTAATCGAACGTGATATCCCTCAGAGCCCCGAGCAGCCTCTCGCCACTGCACCGCCTCATAGCGGCCTGCCACAACCACTGCGGCCACACACCAATCTTGTACAACCGAGATGAATGGCTCGAGACCTTGCCTTTTCCATTCCAGCGCTTGTGCATCACGCACAGAACACGCCGCCTGCTCAGACCTCAAGAGGGCAGTTTCCATCGGCCCCCCAGAAACGAGCAGGTTCATGGTCAGCAAGGCAGCCAATGGCACGCTCATTGACTTGCTCCCCGCGAGACTGTGGTCGATGGAAAGGCTCTGATGTCGGGCTGGTGGAATCGTGACCTCAGGGCCTCTGACCCTGACTCCAGGCCGAGCCACTCCAAGGTGGGCATGAGCATTCCCGTGACCGGTGCATACGACCATCGCCACGCATCTGCCAGCCATGGGAGAGGGTCAGCCCCGGACTGAACCCTCGATAGCGTCTCTGCATCGCTCTCGGATGACCAGTCATGGACGGCCAGGGCCAGGGAGGAGACTCGGCCCTGGCCCACCGTGGAGGCTGAAGGGTCAAACTGGCTGCCCCGGGCATGGGTGCGCACCAGACGGTGGCTTGGGGGCAAACGAAACAAGGATGAGGCCGCCTCATCCCGAAACCCGCCCAAGGCACGGGCGAGCCTGTCCATCACGGAGACACCGCTCACCTCAGCCATGGGTTGGTCCACGTGGCGACGAACACCGACTGCTCGGTCGGTGCCCTCTGCGAGCGTGATGCTCTGAATCTGAGCGTCTGGGTCGGCCATCCACGGCGACTGGGAGGTCAAGAACTGCTGGCAGTCCCCTCCCATGGCGTGGCAGGCCATGGCATCACGGTGTGCAACCCGGCTGATCAACTGTGCATCGGCACCCATGCGCCATGCGATCGTTGCCAGTAAGAGCAGACCCGCCAGGACACCCATGACGACCAACCCCTCGACCAAGGCCTGACCCTGCGGCGCCCTCATGAGCCAGTTCGCCTTCCAGCCGCCAGGATTGCAGCGCCCTGATCCTGCGGTTGGACCGACGTGAGATTGGCCTGCCAGAATGGCATCAGAAGACTCGGAAGGTGTTCCACCGGACCGGCTGTTGGATCGATGAATCGAACCTCACCCACCGACATGGCCCAGAGTGCCTGGCCCAGCAACGCATCGGATGCTTTGGAATCGGCCTTGGCGTCGGAAGTCAGCAGGCGTTCGAGTGAGTTCGATGCGGATGGCGCGAGCCTTTTGTTGTCGGCCAGCCGAACAAGCACGGGGATTCGAAAGGCGGACGCTCGACGCCCAGACACCGACTGATCCGACAAATCTCGATAGGCCGACAGCCCAAGGTAACCCTGGATAGCCGCGCCCTCGGACCTCGCCCTGGAGAGCGACTGACCGTTGCCACCCGTTCCCGCCTGGGCCATGAGACTCTGCTCGACGGGCGTGCCGGCCTGGGCAGCCCCCCAGCCGAGCGGAAATGACTCCGTCAGGCCACTGCAGGTGCGGCGCCAACGACTCCGCCGTTGCCATCGGTGAACAGACAACGTGTCCACCGATTCCCACTCGCTCCAGTCCGACGTGAGACCTGTTCCACCACGCCGAACCAAGCGGGAGAACAGGGTGTTGGTGCTGGTGGGGATACAGCCGGTGGATGGCAGCAGATACAGGCGTTGGTCATAACCTCGGGCCTGGGTGAAACGATCGAGTTGCGAAAGCACATGCTGCGCCTGTAGTTGACGCTCCTGGCCCGCATAGCTGCGAACCGCACGGTAAAAGCGGGAGACATCTGAGCTCGGAAGGTACTGACCAAAAAAGCGGGGGTCACCCGACCAGATCACCTCATTGACCAGAGACTGTGTGGCAAACGGATTGGCTGCAAGCTGCATGGCCTCCTGTGAGGCCTGCAATGCCCTGGTGTAGGCGCTGCGAAAGGGAACCTCCGCGGAGACAGCCACCTGGGTGACACCCCTGGCCGAGAGCGTCGCCTGTTGAAGCCAGGCAGACACTCCCGATACGGCCGGGAAGAGCGCTGCCACCTGACCCGTGTTCCGAGTGAGCGTCTCGAGGTGCTTGATCCAGGCCAAGACCGTGAGGCTCTGGGCAATCATGACCTCATTGGCGATGATTGCGCGATTGGCATAGGCCTGATAGTTCAGTGCCTGCGCGTACCAGGTTGCAACCGACAGGGCGGCAGCATCGGCGAGGTCTGACCCTTTTTGCTTGTCCGCGTAAAGGGCTACCCCTGCGAGAAGCGCCACCATACCAATGGCGGACATGAGCACCAAGCCCAGCCCCGCCACCAGCACAAAGCCACGAGGTGCCTCGCCAGATGTGCTCACGGGCGATTGTCTTCGTTGAAGTTGCGAAGGCCCTTCGCATTGTTGGCGGTGAGGCGCGCGGTGTTGGCATTGGAATTGGCCGCGCTGATGGCCGAGCCAGCATCGTTGCCGGCAATCTCTTGCGCGATGCCTGCCGTCTGATTTCGAATCGTCTGGCCCAGCAAGCTGTAGACCCCGATCGCGGCCACCGCCACCACTGCCACCACGATGATGTATTCCGTCATCCCCTGGCCAGACGGCCGATGAGCAGACGGGCGAATCCTTTGTTTAGAAATCCATGCTCTCAACATGCGGCGCTCCTCCTGTGTGAAAGAAGCCGCAAGTCTCGGACGCGAGCGCCCCTTGGAGAATTAGCGCCTTGGACTAGGCCGTTTCAATGCCCATGCAAGAACCGCGTGGCCAGGGCGGCCATGGCCACACCGGCCAGCATGAGTGCGGGCTGCTGCCAGACGGCTCGAGTCTGGCCGCCATGGTGGTGAGAATCGGCCTGGGCATGCAACTGGGGAATGAGGTCTGAGAGCGCGATGTAAATGAAACTGCTGGCAGCCACCACCACCACATAGGGCAGCCAGCCGCCTGCCTCGGCCAGGGCGAAGTAGCCCACCACCCCACCCACCACGGCCCCAAGGCCAGTGAGCAGGTTGAACAACAGAGCTCGCACCTTCGTGAATCCGCTGTTGAGCAGCACAAAGAAATTGCCAATCTGCTGAGGCACCTCATGGGTGGCAA
>CAZPRT010000075.1:0-6762 GCA_964589205.1 uncultured Bordetella sp.
CTGCCGCTTTTGTTTGGCCTGGGCTGGTTCACGGCTCGGCTGGATCGCCGTCAGTCTGAACGCGCAACCGATCCGGCCCAGGGTCAGCTCATCCAAGCATTGCTCTCGCTGGTGGACCAGCAGCCGCGCGCTGCAGTGGACGCCCTGCTGGCGGCCGTGCGCGAGCATCCCGATGCCCTGGAACTGCAGCAGGCGGTGGGCAGTCTCTTTCGCCGTGTCGGTGAGCCCGACCGGGCCATCGAGGTGCATCTCTCGTTGCTCGGTCGGCAGCGGCTGCCCGCAGCCCTTCGCGAGGCTTGTCTGCTCGAACTGGCCCGTGACTACATGGATGCCGGCATCATGGATCGCGCCCAAGAGAGCCTGGAGTTGCTCTCGGCCTCGCCCAAGCATGCGGCCACTGCCTTGAACTTTTTGGTGGACCTCATGCAGCGGCAGCGCCGCTGGGCCGATGCCCTGTCGGCCCTCGACCGCCTCTCGCAGTGTGCCGATGTAAATCCGCCGGCTGCCCTGCGATTCCACCTGCTCATGGAACTGAATCGTTCGGAGGAGGCCCGCGGCTTGTTGCCCAGTCATCCAAGGCTTTCAAGCCCATTGGCGCCACAGGCCACGGGCGGCCCGCAGGTCTGCGTGCAGTGCGGCTTTCAGGCGCGACAGCCGTCTTGGCAATGCCCCGGCTGCCGCAGCTGGGACAGCCTTCGGCCCATCGCATAATCGGCCATGGACTTTTCCTCTGCTCGCGTGCTGGTGGTTGGCGACCTCATGCTCGACCGTTACTGGATGGGCGATGTCGACCGCATTTCGCCGGAGGCCCCAGTGCCCGTGGTGCGCATCGCACGCCAAGAAGAGCGCCTGGGTGGCGCGGCCAACGTGGCCCGCAACCTGGCCTCGCTCGGCGCCAAGCCCGTGCTCATGGGCGTGGTCGGCCCAGACGAGGCCGGCAAGACCCTTCGCCAGTTGCTCGCCCAAGAGGGCATTGAAGACCGGGTCATCGAAGACCCCGCCATTGCAACCACCCTCAAGCTGCGGGTCATTGGCCGGCAGCAGCAGTTGGTGCGCCTGGACTTCGAGGCGCAGCCCACCCACGAGGCCTTGCACAACAAGCGTGCCGAGTTTGAGCGTGCCCTCGCAGCGGTCGACCTCGTGGTGATGTCGGACTACGGCAAGGGTGGCCTCACCCATATTCGCGATTTCATTCGGATAGCCCGAGAGATGGGCCGGCCCATTCTGGTGGACCCCAAGGGCGACGACTACGCCCGTTATGCCGGGGCCACCATGCTCACGCCCAATCGCAGTGAGTTCTTCCAGGTGGCCGGTCGCGCCAAGGATGAGGCGGACTTCGCCGCGAGGGCGGAGTCCCTGCGGGCATCGCTGGGCCTGGATCACTTGCTGGTCACGCGCAGCGAAGATGGCATGACCCTCTTTTCGGCGAACCAGAGCACCCTTCATGTGCCTGCCCAGGCCCGTGAGGTCTTTGATGTGAGTGGCGCGGGCGATACGGTCATTGCCACGCTGGCCGCCGCCATGGCGGCAGGCCTGTCGGTCGAGGCCGCCGTGCCCCTGGCCAACCGGGCGGGTGGCATTGTGGTGGGCAAGTTGGGCACGGCCGCCATTCGGCACGACGAACTTTTTTCGGGAGCGCAGCCATGACGATTCTTGTGACGGGTGCGGCAGGCTTCATTGGCAGCAACCTGGTCAAGGCCCTGAACGACCGGGGCGAGCAGCAGGTGGTGGCGGTGGACACGCTGCGCGAGGCCGACCGCTTCCTGAACCTCACCGACTGCAACATTGCGGATTACCTGGACCGGGATGAATGCCGCAGGCTGGTCACGGGCCGGCCCTCCGACTTCAACGACTGGCTCGCTGCGCGCGGCCTTGCGCCCATTCGGGCCGTGCTGCATCAGGGGGCTTGCTCCGACACCATGGAGACCGACGGCCAGTACATGATGGACAACAACCACCGTGTCTCGTGCGAGCTCTATGACTGGTGCCAGGCGCAGGGTGTGCCACTGCTCTATGCATCGTCTGCCGCCGTCTATGGCGGCAGTACTGTCTTCACGGAAGACCGCGCCCATGAGGCGCCGCTCAACATCTACGGTTACTCCAAGTTTCTCTTCGACCAGGTCGTTCGGCGCCGGGCCTCGTCCGCCCGCGCACCCGTGGTGGGCTTTCGCTACTTCAATGTCTATGGGCCGCGCGAGCAGCACAAGGGTCGCATGGCCTCGGTGGCCTTTCACCACTTCAATCAGTTTCGCTCGGAGGGTCTGGTGCGCCTCTTCACCGGCCACGAGGGCTGGGCGGCGGGCTGCCAGCAGCGTGACTTCGTGTCCGTGGAGGATGTGGTTCGGGTGAATCTGCATTTCCTGGACCAGGCGCTTCGCGAGCCCAAGACCCATGGCATTTTTAATTTGGGTACCGGCCGGGCTCAGACCTTCAACGAGGTGGCGACGGCGGTGATCAACACCCTTCGCGAGCACGAGGGCGAGCCCGCCATGACCACCGAGGCGCTGGTGAAGGCCGGCCAAATTGTCTACATCGATTTTCCAGAGGCCCTCAAAGGGAAATACCAAAGTCATACGCAGGCCGACCTAACCCGACTGCGCGCGGCTGGCTACGCTGGCCCGTTTCTCTCGGTTCAGGAGGGTGTGGCCCGGTATGTGCGGGCCAGGCTTGGTCTGGATGCGGGAGCACCGCGGGGCTGATCGTTCGCCAGGGTCGCCGACGCGGCCCTCTCGTCTGGCGAGTTGAAAGGACGATCAGATGCAATCGAAGAAGATGATGGGATGGGTGCTGGGGGCGCTCTGGCTCGGGCTTGCAAGCACCAGCTTCGCACGGGTGGATGTGAACCGGGCCACGCAGGCGGAGCTCGAATCGGTGCGGGGCATTGGGCCGGCCATGTCGGCCCGAATCTTGGCGGAGCGAGAGCAGCGCGGCCCCTTCCGCAGCCCAGCAGACCTCAGCCGCCGAGTAAGTGGCATTGGTGAGAAGACGCTGGCCAAGCTGCAGTCCAATGGCCTCACCGTGCCGGCTCAGAAAATTCCCGAGCCCTCGCGGCCGCCTAAAATGGGGAAATGACACCCAGCCCCAACGCGTCTGAGACCACACCGCAGCCCAGTCGCCTCGTCTTGTATTGGCGACTGGCGCGGTTCGACAAGCCCGTGGGCATTCTGCTGCTGCTCTGGCCCACGCTCTGGGCGCTGTGGATTGCCGCCCAAGGCCTGCCAGACCTGCCTCGGCTGGCGGTGTTTGTGGCGGGAACCATCCTGATGCGGGCAGCCGGCTGCGTGCTCAACGACCTGGCCGACCGACGCTTTGATGGCGCGGTGGCCCGCACCTCGCAGCGGGTCTTGGCCACGGGAGCGGTCTCGGTGGCCGAGGCGGTGGTGGTGGCGTTGCTGCTGCTGGCCGCTGCAGCAAGCCTGCTGCAATTCCTCAACGACCTGGCCGTGCAGTACGCCTACCTGGCGGTGTTTGTGGCGGCGATCTACCCATTCTTTAAACGGTTCTTCCCCGTGCCCCAGGCCATCCTGGGCCTGGCCTTTGGCTTTGGCATTCCGATGGCCTTCGCAGACACCCACGGTCAGGTGCCGATGGCGGCCTGGCTCATGATGCTCGGCAATCTGGTCTGGGCCGTGGCCTATGACACGGCCTATGCCATGGTGGACCGCGATGATGACACCCGCCTGGGCCTGCGCAGCAGCGCCCGCACCTTCGGCCGCTTCGACCTGCTGGCCGTGGGCCTGTGCCAGGCCATCTTCCTGTCGGTCATGGCCAGCCTGCCGCTCTTCTTTCAGTTGGGCATGGTCTATTGGCTGGGCTGGCTGGTGGCCATGGGCTATTCCGTGCACCTGTGGTGGCGGCTTCGCAGTCGCAGCCGAGAGGACAGCTTCTGGGTGTTTCAGCGGCACCATTGGCTGGGCGCCATTCTGTTTGTCGGCATGGCTGCCGATTTTGCGGCGGTGAGCCTACTGGGCCTCTCGACGACGCTCGTCCCCTAAGGCGGCGGCTCGGTCTGCTGCAGCCTTGAGCGCAGCCTCGAGAAGCGGCACAAAGCCTCCTTGTTCCAAGGCCTTCAAGGCCGCCTCGGTGGTGCCTCCCTTGGAGGTGACTTTCTCGCGAAGGCTGGCCGGCCCCTCGGGCGAGGCCTGCAGTAGGGCCATGGCACCTGAGACCGTGGCCTTGGCGAGCTGCTGGGACTGCTCGGCGGAAAGCCCGAGTTCCACGCCCGCCGAGGTGAGCCCCTCGATGAAACGAAAGACATAGGCCGGGCCGGAGCCGGAGAGTGCGGTGACGGCATCGAGCAGTGTCTCGTCGTCGACCCATAGCACGGGCCCCACGGCCTGCAGCAGGCGGTGGGCTTGGTCGCGCGAGGCCTCCGTCAGGCTTGGGTCTGCGAAGGCACCACTGATGCCTTGGCCCACGAGGGCGGGGGTGTTGGGCATGCCACGCACGAGCCGGTGGTGACCCACCCAGCCGGCGAGCACCGACATGGGCAGGCCCGCGGCAATCGAGAGCAGGGCGGGCGCATGCAGCCATGCCTTGGCCGATGGGGAGACGGCGGTGAGTGCGTCTCGCGCCTGCTGTGGCTTAACAGCCAGGAGCAGCCAGTCGCTCGGTGGCAGGTGAATGGCCTCCTCCACGGCACTGAAGCAGTGCAGGGCCACGCCTGCGGACAAGGCCTGTGCACCAACCGACGTCTCGATGACGGCGCGCGTGGCCGCCACGGGCTCGATGACCACCAGTTCCGACACGGGCGCGGGAGAGCGCAGCAGACCTGCCAGCAGGGCCTGGGCCATGTTGCCGCCGCCAAGGCTGGTGAGACGAATGGGAGAGGAGCGGGTCATGGTCTGGGCCTCACGGGGATGGTGGGGTGGGTGCTGAGGTGGATGCGGAGGGAACACGTCGCAGGAAGTCTTGCCAGCGAACCCGCAGGAGGGTGAGCATGAGCAGGTAGCAGAGGGCTGAGACGAGCACGATGCCCAATAGCGCCCCAAGCCGGGTGAAGGGTTCGGCCTGCAAGGCCACCCAGTTGAATTGGCCAGCAGCAGCCCAGCAGACGGCGGCCATGGTCAGGCCCGAGACGAGCACCTTGAGCCAGAGCCATCCCCAGCCGGCTTCGGGCGTGTAGCTTCCCTTTTGGCGGAGCCGAATGAGCAGTAGGCCAGCGTTGCACAGGGCGGCCACGCTCGTGGCCAGGGCCAGGCCGGCATGGTCCAGCACGGGCACGAAGACGAGGTTGAGCAGCTGCGTGAGCACCAGCGTGAAGATGGCGATCTTCACGGGCGTTCTCACATTCTGCTGGGCATAGAAGCCCGGCGCGAGCACCTTCACGCCAATGAGGCCGAGCAGGCCCACGGCGTAGGCCATCATGGCCTGGGCCGTCATCATGAGGTCGTTGGCCTGGAATGCGCCGTAGTGAAAGAGGCTGGCGGCCAGGGGCTCGGCCAGCAGGGCCAGGCCGATCGAAGCCGGCACGGCCAGCACCACCACCAGTCGAAGGCCCCAGTCGATCAGGGCCGAGACGCGGGCCGGGTCGTTCTCGCCGTGGGCCTTGGTGAGGCTGGGCAGCAGCACGGTGGCCAGGGCCACACCCAGCAGCGCAGTGGGGAACTCCATGAGTCGGTCGGCATAGGTGAGCCAGGACACACTGCCGGTCTCCAGCCGAGAGGCGATGTGGGTGTTGATGACCAGGCTGACCTGGGCCACCGAGACGGCCAGACTCGCCGGCAGCATGAGCTGCAGCATGCGGCGCACTGCGGGGTTGCGCCAGGCCTCGGCCAGGCTTCGAAAGGGCTTGAGAAAAAGACCGGGAATGTCCGCGAGCAGGCCCAGTCGATGCAGCCCCCAGAGCTGCAGGCCCACCTGGGCCACACCACCCACGAGCACAGCGACCACGAGTGCCCAGATGGGGGTCTCGAGTCGGGGGGCCAGAAAGAGGGCTGCGGCAATGAAGGCCAGGTTGAGCAGCACCGGCGTGAAGGCGGGCAGCTTGAAGGACGACCAGGTGTTGAGCACCCCTGCAGCCAGGGCCACCATGGAGATCAGCACAATGTAGGGGAACATCCAGCGGGTCATGGCGGTGGCCAACTCGAACCGCGCGGCGTCGCCCGAGAAGCCGCCGGTCATGAGCCAGACCAGCACAGGGGCAGCCAAGATGGCCAGTGTTGTGATGAGGGTGAGCACCACCAAAAGCAGCAGGGCGACCTGGCTGGCCAGCCGGCGGGCGGGATGCTCGCCCTCCTGGGCCTTGACCTGGCCGAGCACCGGCACAAAGGCCTGGCTGAAGGCACCTTCGGCAAATAGGCGCCGTAGCAGGTTGGGAAGCCGGAAGGCCACAAAGAAGGCGTCGGTCTGGGCGCCGGCACCGAACAGGCTGGCCGTGAGGGTCTCGCGGGCCAGCCCAGTGATTCGGGACATCAAGGTCAGGCCACTGACGGTGGCGACGGTCTTGAGTAGATTCATCTAAGACGCTATAGTGACAGGCTTTCCTTTTCAGGATCCAGGATTATCCATGGCCAACTCAGCTTCAGCTCGTAAAAGCGCCCGCCAAGCGGCGGCCCGTCGTCTGCTCAATGCAGGCCTGCGCTCGTCCTACCGCACGGCGGTGAAATCGGTTCGCAAGGCCGTGGCCGCAGGCGATGCCAAGGCCGCCGGCGTGGCCTTCTCGGCTGCAACCAGCGTCATCGACCGCATCGCAGACAAGAAAATCGTTCACAAGAACAAGGCTGCTCGCCACAAGAGCCGTCTGGCCGCCGCGGTCAAGAC
>CAZPRT010000076.1:0-4855 GCA_964589205.1 uncultured Bordetella sp.
AACGTGGTGGGCGCGCCCCTCACGCCCGACAAGCTGCCCAGCCCCGTGGCCGCTCAGCCCGTTCTCGGCATCGCCAACCAGTACCGACTTCAAGTCGACGAGGACGCCGATGGAGAGGCACTCGCCGCCCAACTGGCCGCCGAAGCCGAGGCCAAGGCCTCCCTGCTGGAGGCTGGACTGGGTGAGCAAGTGCTTGCAGCCATCACCGCCTTGGGCCTCACCCCTGACCCCGACAATGTCGACGGCTTCACCCCCGACGGCCTGCCCGAGCGCTTCCCGGAAGGCCTCAGCTGGGTCTACCTGCGGCAAAAGATTGCCGTTCCACAGATCGATGGCGTGGAACTTGATGCCGAGGCCCTGGAAAAGACCCTGGTGGCCAGCGAGAAATTGGCAGAGGCCGGCATCACCGCCCTCTACCCCACTTGGCCCCCCGGCACGACCGTGCTGCAGGCCTTCGAGGACAGCCTTCGCCAGAACAAGAACAACATCCTCACCAACATCTTCGTGGCCAACGACCTCAGCCTGCGAGACTTCCCCAGCAAAGTGAGTCGTTACCAAGCCTACAAAATGGTCGAAGACCCCACCGTGCCAGGTGGCATCGATGCCGAGAAGGTCACGGCCCTGAAGACCGACCTCACAGAGCTGAAATCCCTGGGCATCTACGACATTGGCCGCTTCAAGTCACTCGGCGGCACCACCCCCACGCGGGTGCTCGAGCTCATCAATGAGCGGCCCGAGAAGTTCCGACCCACCCAGGCTGAACTCGAAAAGTCCAAGCCCAACTGGAAGATTCCGCCCACCCTCGTGCTCAACGGCCCCGTGACGGGCCCGGCCTGGGAGGCTGCCACCATTGCCCATGCCATGGAATACAACCCCGACTACACCGAGGAAGAAATCATGGCCCGATATGGCTTCAATACCGTGCGCGTTCTGGGCCAAGGTGAGAAACTCTAGTTTGTACAAATGAACCCATGCGCACTATAGTTTCCCTCCCCCTTTCCGATCTCTAAACATGTTCCGCATTCTCGTCACCAACCAAAAAGGTGGAGTGGGCAAGAGCACCATCTCCGCCAACCTGGTGCATTACTTCGCGGCACAGCTCGGGAAGCGCACGACCCTGCTCGATTTCGACAGCCAGGGCTCGTCGAGTCGCTGGATTCGTGGGGCTCAGTCTGCCGAAACGCCAAACCCCATCCGGCTTCAGACCATCACCTTCCCCAAGGACGGCGGCTTCAATCGCCTGCTGATCGATGTGCGCAAGACCCTGCGCACCCTGAGCGATGACACCGACATTCTGCTGGCCGACCTCACCTGGAACGACTTCCTCGATGGCGAGCTGCTCTTCGAATTCGACCTCGTGGTCATGCCCTCGGCCGTCTCAGAGGTGGAGTTGGTCACCACCATTGAGTTCGCGAAGAAGCACAAGTGGGTCTTTGAGGCCCCGCGCTACCACCCCACCCTGGTGATCGCGCCCAGCCGTGTGCGGGCCGACCAGATCACCGCCGTGCACAGCTCCTCCGAGCGCTTTCCCGTCTCCTTCGTGCTCACGCCGCCCATCCTGGATGCCGTGGATGCCAAGCGCGCATTTGCGGAACAGTTCCTGGTCAAGCACAAGAACAAGCGGCTGCAGGAATCCTTCCTGGCCTTCGCACGCGCAATCGAGCAGGCCATGGCCCTGCATTCGGCCAACAACAAGCGGCCCGCAAGCGCAGGCATTGGCGCTGGCGCGGGTAGCAGCCCGCTGCTGCACTCGAATTTGAAATACCGCGTGGCCGTCTCACAGGCCGAGCGCAATGCCACGGCACAGACCACGGTCACCCATGTCGGCAAGCCGCTGGCCATTCCGCCAAGCATTGCCAAACGGCCACCGGCAGCACCCATTCAGCAGTCCAGCCCTCAAACGGCGGTGGCCAACGGCGCTCCCACGAGCGGCGCGCCCATCGAGAAGGCGGCTGCAGAGCCCGCCCAGAAGCCAGTGCTGCGCCTGGTCTCCCGACTCTTCGGCAGCAACGGCCCGAACAAACGCTAGACCTTCGACCGCCGAAGGCTAGGTCGTAAACCGCTTTGAAATCACGTTGGCAGCCAGGGCGCTGATGTTCGCGCGCACCGTGGCGGCCTCCAAATTCTGTTGTTCCATGGCTGCGAGCAGCCGCAAGGTCTCGAGCAGGTCTTCACGCGTGTCTCGAATCTGGCGCTCGATGTTGGCCAATTGCGCGAGCGCCTCCTGCCGCGCAGACAAGCACTCCTCCATGTGTCGACTGATGTCGGCCACATCCCGCCAGGTGGGCCCACGGTTGGTGAGGTCGGTGCCCGGCGCACTGGCCTGCAAGGCGAGGAAGAGGCTGTTGAGGGAATCGCCCACCTGGGCCAGGGCCGCCGCCTCGCCCTGGGCCACCTGGGCACGGGCCTGGTCGGCCGCCAGCGCAGGCGGCAAGGGGCTGTCATCGATCGTGCGCTCCGCGCGCATGCGTGCAATCTCTTCGTAACGCGGCGCATCGTCATCTGCTTCCGCGAGCCGTTCCTCGTTCACGTAGGCCGATACCGCAGGGGCCACGTCGAGTTCCTGCACAGATGGGTCTTCGGCCACCAGCACGGTGTCCTCGTCTCGCACCTCTTCCACGGGCTCCTCGAAGGATGCTGCCGATGCGGCCTGAGCTGGGCTTACGGGCCCACCGGCCCCATCAGTCCCATGAGGCCGAACGTCCTGCGCCTCGTGCTGGGGCTGCCCTGCGGACTGCCAGCCTTGCTCAGGTGAATAGATTTTGACGCCCTCGGTGGGCAGTTCGAATTCGTTGTTCATCGGGCCGCGTGATCCGAAATCGAGTGGTGATGTCTGCTACTGTATCAATCATGACGGCCAACCGCCTGCTTCTGCTCCTCAACAGCCTTCTTCTGCTGCTCATTTTGGGTCAACGCACCCAATCAGAAGGTGGTCATCTTGGCTGGCTCCAGGCCCTGCCCTGGGGCTCCTTCGGCACCGAACTCTCAGACCTCAGCAGTCAAGCCCAGGTCTCTTCAGGCGCCGTGCTCTGCCTGTGGCTGGTGCTCAGCGCAGGCTGGCTTCTCATCAGTTTTATCGTGGAACGTCAGCAACGCCTCGCCGCTGCGGCGCAGACCAACACCACAGGCGAGGTCCCTGCCACCCAGGCCCACGCGGCCAGCGCCCAGGCCGCACACGCCTCGTTCGAGCCCTCATCTCAAACTGCTTCCCAATCCGCCGGCGCGGGCGCCATGGCGCACGGATCGACCGAGCCCAGTGTTCATGCCCGCGAAATTCACGCCCGCGAAACCGACCGGGCTGCCGATCACACCGCTGCTCACGCCTCCGCGCGTGCCACGAATGGCGCTACCACCTCGCATGCGGGTGGTCCAACGGCGCACAGCGCAACCAACACCAGCATGGAAGACGATGCCTCCATTCAGCAGGTGCTCGCCAAGCTTCAGCAAAACGTGCCCGACCTCTCGCCCGAGGCCCGGGCCGAACTCGCGCGTCTTCGCGCAGCCCTGCAAACCCTCAGCGACCCCGAGACCAAGTCATGACCACGGTGGGAGTGATTGGCCTGGGCGCCATGGGCCTGGGCATGGCCCAATCGCTTCGGCGTGCAGGCCATGTGCCCCATGTCTGTGATGCCCGACCCGAAGCCGCCCAAGCCTTTGCCAAGGAAGGCGGCACCGCCTGCGGCACACCCGCCGAATTGGGCCGTCACTGCCAGGTGGTCATCAGTGTGGTGGTCAATGCCGCACAAACCGAGGCCGTGCTCTTTGGCCCCAATGGCCTGCTCGAGAGCTTCGCCCCCGGCAGCCTCTTTGTGATGTGCTCCACCGTCGACCCGAATTGGTCCAAGGCCCTCGAAGGCCGACTCGCCGAAAAACACATCCGCTACCTCGATGCACCCATCTCGGGGGGCGCAGCCAAGGCGGCCAAGGGCGAGATCACCATGATGACGGGTGGCGAGGCGCAGGCCTACGAAATGGCCCAGCCTTATTTAGATGCCATGGCTGCCAAGGTCTACAAGCTCGGGCCGGCCGGGGCCGGCAGCAAGGTGAAGATCGTCAACCAATTGCTCGCAGGCGTGCACATTGCAGCCGCAGCCGAGGCCATGGCCCTGGGCCTGCGCGAAGGGCTCGACCCGGCCTCGCTCTATGAGGTCATCACCAACAGCGCGGGCAACAGCTGGATGTTCGAGAACCGGATGACCCAAGTGGTTTCGGGCAACTACGCACCCCTCTCGGCCGTGGACATCTTCGTGAAAGATCTGGGTCTCGTGCTCGACACCGCGCGGGCCACCAAATTTCCGCTGCCCTTGTCGGCCACCGCACACCAGATGTTCATGCAGGCCTCGGCCGCCGGCCACGGCGGCGAAGGCGACAGTGCCGTGATCAAAATCTTCCCGGGCATCGACCTGCCCACCCCAGGCGACCACACGCCCACATGACGGCCATGCAGATGGCCCCTGCTCACTCCCAAGACCAGCGCACAGGTGCGCCCGCCGTGGGCCCCATCGCCCTGGGCTGCATTGCAGATGACTTCACCGGCGCCACCGACCTGGCCAACAACCTCGTGCGCACCGGCTTTCGGGTCACTCAGATCAACGGCCTGCCCACCGCGCCGCTCACGAGCCCAGCCGATGCCGTGGTGATTGCACTGAAGTCGCGCACCATCCCCGCGCAAGAGGCTGTGACGCAATCACTGGAGGCATTGGCGTGGCTGCGTGCCGCCGGTGCCCAGCAGATTTATTTCAAGTACTGCTCCACCTTCGACAGCACGCCCGCCGGCAACATTGGCCCGGTGGCCGAGGCCCTCATGGCCGCGCTCGAGACCGACTTCACCATCGCCACACCCGCCTTCCCGGAC
>CAZPRT010000076.1:4912-6693 GCA_964589205.1 uncultured Bordetella sp.
CACCCGCTCACCCCCATGACAGACTCCAACCTGGTGCGGGTGCTGCAACCCCAGAGCCAAGCGCGGGTGCGCCTGATCGACCATCGCGCCGTGGCCGCAGGCGTCGAGGCCATTGCGCACCGCATCCAGGCCCTGCGCAAAGAAGGCATTCGCCTGGCCGTCGTCGATGCCGTCTCCAACGAAGACCTCATCCGCCTGGGCCCAGCCCTGAGAGGATTGCCCCTCATCACCGCCGGCTCGGGCGTGGCCATTGGCCTTGCGCAGAACCATGCACTCGCCCATGCAGACCATGCCGCCAGCCTGCCGCCCGCCCAAGGCCGTGCCGTCGTGCTCTCGGGCAGTTGCTCGGTGGCGAGCAACCAGCAGGTGGCCCATTTTCAATCCACGGGCCAGCCAGCCCTGGCCATCGATGTGCCCCGCGCACTCGCCGGCGCACCCGTGGCGCAAGAGGCCCTGGCCTGGGCGAAGGATGCACTCGCCACCACCCGAGGGCCCATCCTCATCTACAGCACCAGCAGCCCCGATGCCGTGAAGGCTCATCAGTCAGAGGCTGGCGCCATGGCCGTGGGCGAGGCGCTGGAATCGGTGATGGCTCAGGTCGCGGCAGGCCTGCCCACACTCGGCGTGGGCCAGTTGGTGGTGGCTGGCGGTGAGACGTCCGGCGCCTGTGTCCAGGCCTTGGGCCTGCAGCAGTTGCAGATCGGCCCGCAGATCGACCCCGGCGTGCCCTGGTGTCATGCCAACGGGCTGCACATCGCATTGAAATCGGGCAACTTCGGCAGCACCGACTTCTTCACCAAGGCCTTCGCCCAGCTCGCATGAACGAGACCCAGGCCCGAGACGCCATCTGCCGCATGGGCGAGCGCCTGTATGCACGCGGCTATTTGCATGGAACCGTGGGCAACATCAGCATTCGGCTGGCCGAGGCCGTGCTCATCACGCCCACCGATGCCTGCCTGGGCACCCTCGACCCGGCCGCGCTCTCGAGGGTGTCGCTCACCGGTGAACACCTGAGCGGCGATCGGCCCAGCAAGACCATCGCCCTGCACCAGGCCATCGTGGCCGCAGCCCGTGCCTTCGACCCCGAGACCAGTTGCGTGCTTCACACCCACAGCCATGCCTGTGTGGCCCGCAGCCTCCTGCTCTGCAGCCCGCCACAGGCCAACGACCTGCAAACCGACGCGCGCATCGACGCACAGACCGAACCGCCAGACTTCTTGCCACCCGTCACGCCCTACTTCGTCATGAAGGTGGGCCATGTGCCGCACATCCCCTATGCCCGACCGGGTGCAGCCTCGGTGGTGAAGGCCGTGGAATCGGCCATCACCGCGCATGGCCAGGCGGGCCATCCCATTCGGGCCGTGATGCTCGCGCGGCTTGGCCCCACCGTCTGGCACCACAGCCCCGAGGCCACCCTCGCGGTGCTCGAAGAGCTTGAAGAGACTGCGCGGCTCACGCTCGCAATGCCTCAGGCCGCGCCTTTGGCGGACGCGGCCATCAGCGAACTGCGGTCTGCATTCGGGGCCCGGTGGTGACCACCGCCTTCCTCGAGGCCGCCCAAGCCTTGTTGGGCCCTCGCGGCCTGATCACCGACCCACACGACCAGGCCCCGCACCTCACCGACTGGCGAGGCCGTTACACCGGCCGGGCACTGGCCATCGCTTTTCCCGAGACCACCAATGCCGTGGCAGCCCTGGTGAAGCTCGCAGCCACACACCGCGTGCCCATCGTTCCGCAAGGCGGCAACACAGGCCTCTCCGGAGGGGCCACGCCCGATGCCT
>CAZPRT010000077.1:0-6672 GCA_964589205.1 uncultured Bordetella sp.
ACTTTTTCTTGGGTGCCAATAAGATCTCGCCCCGGTCTGTAGTGTCCAGAGTCATCGCCTGACCTACCGCGAGGCCGAGATCCTTGAGCACGGCAGGGGGCAACACGGCCACGGTGCTATTACCGTATCTCCTCAGAATAACTTGCATGATGAGCTTCCTTTTCTGTTGCTAAATTCAATCCACAAATCTTAGGCTGCACTGCCTGGTATGTCAATCATTGTTGAACATGTCCCCGGAAAAAGCCCGGTCTGCAAGAACAGGGGCATGGGGCCAAGTTCGAGTCCCCGACACCACCAGAACTGGTGTTATTTTGACCTCAGCAGGTAGTAGGCTGATCGATAAAATCGCGCTGCCCCGGCAGCAGCGCTGGGGGGGCAGGTAGAGCAGCATGAGAGATAACGTTTGCATGATTCGCTTGGAGGGTAGGAATGCATCAGCTTCGAAAGTCGGGTGATCGTGGTCAAGCTGACCATGGATGGCTCAAGAGTCTTCATTCATTTTCATTTGCAGACTATTACGACCCGCAATTCATGGGCTGGGGCAATCTTCGGGTCATCAATGAGGACAGGGTCGCCCCCGGGATGGGCTTCGGAACTCATAGTCACCGAGACATGGAGATCATCAGCTATGTCTTGTCTGGCGAGCTTGCGCACAAAGACAGTCTGGGTAATGTAGAAACAATCCCCCCGGGAGATATCCAGCGCATGTCGGCTGGAACAGGTGTCACGCACAGCGAGTTCAATCACTCAAAAACAAAAGAGACGCACTTCTTGCAGATCTGGATTCAGCCCAATTGCCGCGGCGCTTCGCCAAGTTATGAGCAGCAAGCGGTCAACGAACAAGACAAGCGGGGAAAATTTGCCAAGTTGGTCGGGCCAGTCGGTGCTGGCGGTCTGGTCGGTATGCATGCTGACGCCTGGCTCTATGCCGGGTTGTTCGACGACGCTGAACAGGCGGAGTTCAAGATCGCGACGGGCCGAAAGGCTTATGTGCATCTGATTCGCGGCGAGTTGACCGTCAATGGCATCGCCATGTCAGGAGGTGATGCCCTCATGATCGCTGACGAGACAAGGCTTCACGTATCACATGGGCGGAGTGCAGAGGTCTTGGTGTTTGATCTCTCGCCTACTTGAGTGCACCGCTGAGTAGAGTGGCGATCCCCAGTGCAGCAAAAACGGCTGCAGCGATGGAACGCACCAATTTCATCGGGATTTTGTTGGCCAGTTTGTCGCCAGCAAACACAGCGGGAACGTCCGCAATCAGCATGCCGACTGTCGTACCGATCACGACCATTAACGGGGACGCATAGTGCGCCGCCATTGCAACCGTGGCGATCTGGGTCTTGTCTCCCATTTCGGCCAAAAAAAACGCGATGAACGTGGCGCCGAATACGCCAATTCGCTTGGCGATCTGCGTCTCTTCCTCGTCGACTTTGTCGGGGATCATGGTCCAGATGGCCATTCCAATGAATGATGCACCCAGCACCCAACGCAATACCCCTGGGCTGATGGTGGAGGTGATCCAGCCTCCCAGCGCGCCCGCCAAACCGTGGTTGATGATCGTGGCGGCCAGGATGCCGAGAATGATGGGAAGCGGTTTCTTAAAGCGCGCGGCCAAGATGAACGCCAGCAGTTGGGTCTTATCGCCGATTTCAGCCAGGGCAACGACGCCGGTCGAGACTAGAAGTGATTCCAATTTGAGGTTTATGAAGCCTATGTTGAGGTGGGGAATCGAATCATAGATTTTTTATTCAGAGGTGTGCCCATGTGGGGTCCTGTCTCTAACAGGCCCTTGCATTACATGCAGGGCATCCTCGCAATCAGGCTGCACTGACACATAAATTCCGCTGTGCTGTAATGGCGGAATCATGAAATGTTTTCCAGTGAGCCCCCGCCGCGCGTGACGGGCCACCTCCTGACACCCTGCCCGCGGCTCCTGGCGGTTTGTATTGGCCAGGTCGCGCCGCTCTTCCTGCCCTCGGGCGCGCAGGGGGCTCCTAAAAGAGTTCTCTCCGGCATTCGGAAGGCAGTGGTTTCGAATGTGGCCAACCCCTCTCTGCATTTCGTGGGCCCCTTGGGTCTTGAGGGGGATGAGCAGTGCGATCTCACCGTCCACGGCGGCCTCTCGAAGGCGGTGTACGCCTATCCACATGACCATTACGCGTTCTGGACACAGGCCCTTGCGCAGCATGGTGGCCGAGCAGATCGGTTCTCGGCGCCAGGTGCGGTGGGGGAGAATCTCTCTGTCGAGGGGCTCTCTGAGGACACCGTTTATTTGGGCGACGAGTGGGCAATCGGAGAGGTGGTTCTCCGCGTGACCGAGCCGAGAGAGCCCTGCTACAAGTTCAACGCAGCGGTTGGCTGGTCTGGTGCAGCAAAGGCCATGGCGGAACAGGGATGTTGCGGCTGGTATTTGTCTGTCGTTACCCCCGGGGTTCTGGCCGCTGATTCTCAGATCGACGTACGGCCAGGGCCTCGGAGACTGTCCGTTCAGCAGGCGTTTTTAAAGAAGCGCGTGTGAGCGGGCCGCATCATCACAGTGCCTATGACGGCTCCTTTGGCCATCAGCGTCTTCGGCCCGTCGGTGTTCGCACGCTGGGCATTGCCATATTGCTGACGGGTGGTTACGCAGTTGTGGAGTTAATTGGCGGCATTCTTTCCGGCTCGCTCGCCCTGGTCTCTGATGCCGGGCATATGGCCACGGACGCAACAGCATTGGTGATTGCGCTGGTTGCTCAGGTGGTCGCAAGGCGTCCGGCCACGGCAACACACACCTATGGATATGGGCGCATTGAGGCGTTGGCAGCGTTTATAAACGGCTTGGTGCTCTTGGGGCTTACTGGGTGGATCGTTCTTGAGGCATTTGCAAGGCTGCGCTCCCCAACCAGCATCGACAGCGCCACGTTATTTTTCGTCGCAGGTATCGGGCTCCTTGTGAACTTGTTGGTTGCCTGGGTGCTGTCTCGGGATCGGCAGGACTTGAATACACGGGCGGCGCTTTCACATGTCTGGGGAGACCTTCTTGGTTCTCTGGCCGCGCTTGTTGCTGGTGTTGCAATCTTCTTTGGGGCGCCCTATTGGGTGGATTCTCTACTCTCTCTGCTCATTTGCCTTCTGATTGTGCGGTCGGCTTTGGCGGTTTGTGGCGCCGCCCTGGGCGTGCTCATGGAGCGCGTGCCAGAGCATCTAGACCTCATGAAGGTCTTTTCTGCAATGGCTGCTGTCAGCGGTGTGCGGGGTGTACACAATCTTCACGTTTGGGAGTTGGCGCCTGGTCAGGTTGCGCTGTCCGCCCATCTAGACTTGTCGGACCTTCACCAATGGCCAAATATCTTGGAACAGACTGTTGCGGTGCTCTCGAACATGGGCATAGACCACATCACGCTTCAGCCCGAGGTGATCAACAGCCAAGCTGTTGCTGTGTAACTCGGCATTGAACTGACAACGCAGGCAATACGGACCTGCAATGCCGGTATAGCAGTGGCCTTGTCGATTTTGCGGTGGATCCCTTCGACTTTGTTTTGTTAAAATATAATTTGTAGTAATGCACATGTAGCTGCTCGCCACCCCTCCCATCACAAAGGTGATCTCCCATGAACCAGTGGTCACGCCTCGAGCGCCTGATCGGTCAGGGCGCAGATCGATGGGGAAAAATCAGTCGGCTGCTTCTGCCCAAGCGCTTTCCTTCGGAGCCGTCAGAGCAAGCGCCTGCGCCCGATGCGCACAAGGTCTCTCCATGCGTCAGTGTGATTATTCCGGCGCTCAATGAGGAACATCAGATTGGGCATGTGGTTCGCCATGCGCTGGCGGATCCAGCCACGGCTGAGGTCCTCGTGGTGGACGACAGTTCCATCGACGCCACTGTTGTGCGAGCCATTCAGGCGGGCGCAAGGGTTGTGACGAGCAGCCTTTTGGGCAAAGGAGCCTCTATGGCTGATGGCGCTCGTGAGGCCCAGCAGGATTGCCTCGTCTACCTTGATGGCGATCTCAAGGGCCTGAGGAGCGGACTGATCAGCGATCTTGCGAGGCCAGTGGTCTCGGGTGAGGCCGATTTTGTAAAGGGGCGTTTTGGCCGAGGCGGTGGCCGGGTGACAGAGCTCACCGCCAAGCCCATGCTCAAGGTCTTCTTTCCAGAACTGGCTGACTTCAGTCAGCCGCTGGGGGGAATCATTGCGGCACGTAAATCCTTATTGGCGCAGCTCACCATGGAGGACGGCTACGGCGTGGACATTGGCCTGCTGATTGATGCGTGGCGGGCCAATGCCCGTATTGCGGAGGTCGACATTGGTCACCTCGAACACGACAGCCAGGCCCTCCACGATCTCACTTCCATGGCCAACGAAGTCTCCCGCGTGATTTTTAGTCGCGCCCGAGCCTGCGGCCGCCTTCACGTCGAGCAGATTACCGCCATGTACGAGAGTCAGCGGCAGGCCAGTGGGTCTCTGGATTACGTCATGACGCGCCGCAAAGGTCGTCGAAAGCTCCTGCTGCTGGACATGGACGGCACTGTCACGACCACGAGATTTGCCATGATGCTTGCTCAAGCCACGGGACAGGTGGAGGCGCTTCGGCCTCACCTCGACAGCGGAAACCCAGATGCAATCACCCGAAGCAACGACATTGCTCAGGTCTTCCGATTCATCCACCGACAGAAGTTTGAGGACGTGGCCAAGGCCATGCCGATTCGATTCGGTGTGGTCGAGTGTGTGAACGCCTTTAAGCGGGCTGGTTTCATGGTGGGCATTGTGTCTGACAGCTACCTTGTGGCGGCAGAAATTCTGCGCAAGCGCATCTTTGCTGACTTTGCCCTGGCCCATACCCTCGATTTTCAGGGCGATGTCTGCACCGGGGCACTCACCATCAATAGTGCCTTCCAACCACTCCAGCCAGGCGAGGGTGAGCAGGCTGGACACCAGCCGATCTGCAAGGGCCACGTGCTGGCGCAGTTTCGTCATCCAGATGTACACCCGGCATTTGATGAGATCTGGGCGGTTGGGGACAATGAGAACGACCGTGGAATGCTGGCGATCGCCGATCGCGCGTGGGTCATCGATCCGAAGTGCGCAAACCTTGCTTTGCTGCCGGGTGTGAAAGAAATCCGGCAGTTCGACGAGCTCGCACAGGCCCTGACGGGCCGAGGGCTGGAACGCTTTCTGAAGGGTGGGTTCCGACACGAGGCGACCTAGCTTCGTTCAGTTGACCACAGGCAAGTAACTCCCTACACTTTGTACAGGTATCGGGAGAGATCACTGCAACCCCGTGACGCCGAAGGAGCAACCGCCCCGGAAACTCTCAGGCAAAAGGACCGGTACCCACCATCACTCTGAAGAGCCTTCGGCGCGCGTCCGCCGGAGCACCGCAGGAGCAAGCGGGCGTCCAGCCCGTGAATCTCTCAGGTCCAAAACAGAGGGGGCGTTCGAATCGCATGTTGCGAATCGACCACGACCCTCGACGTTTTGGAGACCTTCAAATGAGAAAGTCATTTGTCGTTGTTGGCGGTGGCATCACGGGTGTCACCACGGCTTACGCGTTGGCCCGGCATGGGCACCATGTCACCCTGATTGAGCGCAACCGCTATGCGGCCATGGAAACGTCCTTTGCAAATGGTGGCCAATTGTCTGCCTCGAATGCCGAGGTCTGGAACAGCTGGGCCACCGTCTGGAAGGGCATGAGGTGGCTCTTCAAGAGTGATGCGCCTCTGCTCGTGAATCCCGCACCCAGTTGGCACAAGCTCTCGTGGTTCGCGGAGTTTATGGCAGCCATCCCGAGCTACGAGCGCAACACCATTGCCACAGCCAAGATGGCCGTGGCTGCACGTGAGCACCTGTTTGGCTGGGCGCGTGAAGAGGCCATTGACTTCGACCTCAAGACAGAGGGCATTCTTCACATTTACCGTGACAAGCCGGGTTTTGAGCATGCCGGGCGGGTATCTGCCCTGCTTGCAAAGGGCGGCCTGTCCCGTCGCGCGGTGACGCCATCGGAGATGAAGGCCATCGAGCCCACCCTCAATGGCCGCTACTACGGCGGCTACTTCACCGAGAGTGATGCCACGGGAGACATCCACAAGTTCACACACGGCTTGGCCCTGGCGGCGGTAAGGCGCGGTGTCACCGTCTTATACGACCGAGAGGTTCTGCAGGTTGCATCCGACGGTCAGTGTGCAAAGGTGAGCATGCGCCACGGTGAGCAAAGTGAGACACGGTCGTTTGACAACATCGTGGTCTGTGCGGGTGTTGCAAGCCGATCGCTTGCTGCGCAGCTTGGAGACCGCCTCAATGTGTACCCGGTCAAGGGGTACTCCATCACCGTTAATCTGGAAGATCCCGCCAGCCAGCAGGCTGCACCCAGCGTGAGCTTGCTAGATGACGAGACCAAGCTGGTCACGAGCCGACTCGGCCCAAGCCGGTTCCGAGTGGCAGGCACGGCGGAGTTCAATGGGCTGAACAAGGACATCCGTGCCGATCGCATCCGTCCTCTGATCGACTGGGTTCATCGCTGCTTCCCAGGGGTGAACACCCGCTCGGTGGTGCCTTGGGCTGGGCTGCGCCCCATGCTGCCCAACATGATGCCTCGGGTTGGGCCGGGCACGAAGCCCAATGTGTTCTACAACACGGGCCATGGCCATCTTGGCTGGACGCTGTCGGCGGGAACTGCCGAGATGCTGGCCAGTCT
>CAZPRT010000078.1:0-6648 GCA_964589205.1 uncultured Bordetella sp.
GATCCAGACCGACGACGGCGCCATGACCGATGAGAGCAACTGCATGATGGTGGCCGCCCTGCCGGGCCGGCTCGGTGATGGCCGCTTTGTCACGGTGCAAAACGAGCTCGATGGCCAGACCGCCGAGCAGGTCACCCGCATGGGCGCACCGCTGAACGAGCAGCGGCTCAAACGCTTCCTGGTGGGCCCCAAAGGCTCAGAGATCACAGGCCTGTGTGAGACACCCGATGGCAAGACCCTGTTCGTGAACATCCAGCACCCGGGCGAGAACACCAGTGCCGCCGACCTCCTGCAAGAGCGCTATGAGAGCCAGTGGCCTGGCAACCAGGGATACGGCAAGGCCGGACGGCCGCGCTCGGCCACGATCGCCATCACCCGCGAGGACGGCGGCCTGATCGGCCTGTAGCCTGAGTGCACCCTCGGGCCGACCAGATCGGCAGCCCGAGGTGTTGTATCCCCGAAGCGCTTAGGCCTTGAGCGTCTTTGCGAACCAGGCCAGGCAACGCTTCCAGCCGTCCTCGGCCTGCTGCTTGCGATAGCTCGGCCGGTAGTCGGCATGAAAGGCGTGTGGCGTGTCGGGATACAGAATGATCTCGGAGGCCTGGGCTGCATCTGTCCCGAAGGACAGCTTTGTCTTCATCTCATCCACATCGGAGTTCGGGATGCCGCTGTCGGCGCCACCATAGAGCCCCAAGACTGGCCACTTGAGCTTCTCAGCGATGTCGATCGGGTGAAAGGGATTGGCCTCATTGACCGTCGTGCGAATGCGGCCATACCAGGCGACGCCACCTTTTAAGTCGGGCATGGCAGCCGAGGCCAGCCACACGATGCGGCCACCCCAGCAAAAGCCCGTGGTGCCGGCGAGGCCCTTCACACCGCCATGGCCAACCGACCAGTCCAGGGCGGCCTGAAGGTCACCCAACACCTGAACGTCGGTGGCCTTGCTCACGATGTTGGCAAAGATGGCGGCCATGTCGGTGAGCTTGGATGGATCGCCCTGGCGATGAAAGAACTCCGGTGCCACCGCAAGGTAGCCCTGCTTGGCGAACCGGCGACAGACGTCCTTGATGTGCTCATGGACGCCGAAAATTTCATGAATCACGACAACCGTGGCCAGGCCCTTCTTGCCCGCAGGCTTGGCCATGTAGGCGGGGATCGGGCCTGTCTTGGTGGGAATGCTCACCATGGAAGCGTCTAGGCCTTGGGTGTCGGTGGTGATGGTCTGTGCCTGCAGGGCACCGGTGGGCGCCACGGCCGTGGCAAAGCCGGCCAGGGCAGAGGCCTGCAGGAAGCCACGGCGACTGCCTGGCAGCAGCTCGGGGTGGGGCGGGGTGAGGGAGTCCACTTCTTGTTGGGCTTGGTGCAACCAATCGTGCGACATCAAGATCTCCTTTGATCGGGGTTCACATCAATGTGCCGCATCCCAGTTGGCCCCGGAACCAACCGAAACCACCAAGGGAACGCGAAGACTTGCCACGGATTCCATCACAGAGGGTACCAATTCCGAGACGGCCTCCCACTCCTGCTCAGGCACCTCGAAAATCAGTTCATCGTGCACCTGCAGAAGCATGCGGCTGCGCAGGCCTGCGGCCTCCAAGGCCTTGGCCATTTGAATCATGGCGAGCTTGATCAGGTCAGCGGCCGTGCCCTGCATGGGAGCATTGATCGCCGCCCGCTCTGCCCCGGCCCGACGCGGGCCATTGGGTGAGGCAATCTCGGGCAGCCAGAGTCGTCGGCCAAAGACGGTCTCGACATAGCCCTGCGCCCGGGCCTGCTGCTTGATGGCTTCCATGTAACGGGCCACCCCAGGGTAGCGGGCAAAGTAGCGATCCATGTAAACCTTGGCAGCCGACCGTTCAATATCGAGGTTCTGGGCCAGGCCAAAGGCGCTCATGCCGTAGATGAGCCCGAAGTTGATCACCTTCGCATAGCGGCGCTGCTCATCGGTGACCTCCTCGCGTGGCGTGCCGAAGATCTCACTGGCCGTGGCGCGATGGACATCCTCACCCTGCTCGAAGGCCGACACCAGCCCAGCATCCTCCGAGAGGTGGGCCATGATGCGCAGCTCGATCTGAGAGTAGTCGGCCGACACCAGGCGATGCCCGGGCGGTGCCACAAAGGCCTGTCGAATGCGCCGCCCCTCGGGCGTGCGAATGGGAATGTTCTGAAGGTTGGGCTCGCTCGAGGCCAGCCGGCCCGTGACCGCCACGGCCTGCGAGAACGTGGTGTGCACGCGACCGGTCTGCGGGTCCACCATCTTGGGCAGCTTGTCGGTGTAGGTGCTCTTGAGCTTGGAGAGCCCGCGCCATTCGAGCAGGCATTTCGGCAGCGGGTAGTCCTGGGCGAGCTGGGCAAGCACGTCCTCATCGGTGGACGGCGCACCCTTGGCCGTCTTCTTCACCGGCGGGTAGCCCAGGCGCTCAAAGAGAATCTCGGCCAGTTGTTTGGGTGAGCCCAGGTTGAAGGGCCCACCCGCCAGCTCATGGGCCTGGGCCTCGAGCCTGGCAATCGAGACCGCCAACTCCTGGCTCTGCTGGTCGAGCAAGGCCGAGGCCACTGCAATGCCAGCCGACTCCATCTCCAGCAACACGGTGAGCGCGGGCATTTCGATCTCGGAATAGACCCGCAGCAGATGAGGATCGGCCGAGATCTGGGGCCACAAGACCTCATGCAAATGAAATGTGAAGTCGGCATCTTCACCTGAGTATTGGGTGGCCACATCGATGGCCACCTCCTCAAATCCAATGCGGCTTGCCCCCTTGCCAGTCACGTCGTCATACGAGAGGCCCTTGCGGCCCAGGTGGCGCTCGGCGAGGCTTGCAAGGTCGTGCGATCGATGGGCCTCGAGCACGTATGAGGCCAGGAGGGTGTCGTGGGCCATGCCCGCCACCCGAATGCCATGCCGACGCAGCACGTGGGCGTCGTACTTCAGGTTCTGGCCGAGCTTGGCGTGCTGCGCGTCCTCGAACCAGGACTTGAGCGCAGCCAGTACATCGGCCAGGGGCAGTTGGTCCGGCGCACCGGCATAGCGATGGCCCACCGGCACATAGACCGCCTGGCCCACGGCCCAGGAGAACGACAGCCCGACCAGGTCGGCCTGTCGTGGGTCGAGCCCTGTGGTCTCGGTGTCAAAGGCCACCAGTGGCGCAGCCGCCAAGGCCGTCACCAGCTCGGCCAAATCCTCGGCGCTCAGAATCGTCTTGTAGGACACCGGGCCCACCGATGAGACCGGCACCGGCAAGCCCTGCTCGCCTGCCCAACGAACCTCACCCACGGTTGCTGGCCGGAGCCCGCCCCCTGCTGCGCCCACACTGGTCTCATCCAAGAGACCGCGCAGGCTCTTGCCCAGGTCGTACTCGTCTCGCAAGACCGCCAGCCCCTCGGGGCTCACAGGCTGAGGCCGCAGGGCCGACTCAAAACTTGGCACCGCGGCAGAGAGGTCGGCATCGCACTTGACCGTGACCAACTCTCGGGCCGTGGGCAACCAGTCGAGCGCCTTGCGAAGGTTCTCGCCCACCACCCCCGACACAGCATCAGCCTGGGCCATCACCGCCTCGAGCGACCCATGGGTCTGCAGCCACTTGGCCGCGGTCTTGGGGCCCACCTTCTCCACCCCCGGCACGTTGTCCACGGCGTCTCCCACGAGCGAGAGGTAATCCACGATCCGCGAGGGCGGCACGCCAAAGCGCTCCTCCACCGCCTTCGCATCCGTCACCTTCACAGGGCCCCCGTCGCGGCTCATGGTGTCGATGAGCACCACCTCATCGCAGACCAGTTGGGCGAGGTCTTTGTCTCCGGTGGCAATCACCGTTCGCATGCCCTGCGCCCGGGCCTGCGTGGCCAGGGTGCCAATCACGTCATCGGCCTCCAGGCCATCGACCACCACCAAAGGCCAGCCCAGTGCCCGAACGGCATCAAAAATAGGAGCCATCTGCAGTCGCAGGTCGTCGGGCATGGCCGATCGGTTGGCCTTGTACGCCGGGTAGATGGCGTCCCGAAACGTGGGGCCCTTGGGGTCGAAGACACAGGCGATGAAATCGGCAGGCCACTCCTGACGAACCCGGCGCAGCATGTTGATCACACCGGTGATGGCGCCAGTGGGTGCGCCACTGCGACTGCGCAGGTCTGGCATGGCATGGAAGGCCCGATAGACAAAACTCGAGGCATCCACCAGCAAAAGGGTTGGCACATTCATGGCCCGATTATGCGGGGTTGGCTCCGGTAAAATCAGGGTTTACTCGAAAACCGCCATGTCCGCCGCCAGCCATCCCGACGCGCCCGCCCTGCCCGAGGCGAAGAATTTCCTCAAGCACATCATTGAAGACGACCTGGCCGGCGGCCGTGTCGCGGGCGTGGTCACCCGCTTTCCGCCAGAGCCCAACGGCTACCTCCACTACGGCCATGCGAAATCCATCTGCCTGAACTTCGGACTGGCCGCCACCTACCAGGGGCGCTGCCACCTGCGGTTGGACGACACCAACCCCACCAAAGAAGACCAAGAGTATGTGGATGCCATCGAGGCATCGGTGCGCTGGCTCGGATTCGACTGGGGCACACACCACCACTTTGCAAGCGACTACTTCGAGCAGTTCTATCAGTTCGCAGAGGCCTTGGTCGAGGCGGGCCATGCCTACGTCGATTCCCAGTCGGCCGAGGAGATCCGTGCCCGCCGTGGCAGCCTCACCGAACCTGGCGAGAACTCACCCTTCCGAGGCCGCAGCCCGCAAGAGAACCTCGCCCTTTTGCGAGAGATGCGGGCAGGCCAGCACCCCGATGGCAGCCACGTGCTGCGCGCCAAGATCGACATGGCCTCGCCCAACCTCAACCTGCGCGACCCAGTGCTCTACCGAATTCGGCATGAGTCGCACCATCGAACCGGCGAAGCCTGGTGCATCTACCCGCTCTACGACTACGCCCACCCGCTCTCGGATGCCATCGAGGGCATCAGCCATTCCATCTGCACCCTCGAGTTCGAAGACCACCGCCCCCTCTACGACTGGGTGGTGGCCCGCGTGGCCGAGGCGGGCTTCTTCAATCCCGCCTCGCTGCCTCACCAGTACGAGTTCTCGCGGCTCAACCTCACCTACCTCGTGCTCTCCAAGCGCAAGCTCGTTGATCTCATCCAGAGTGGTGTGGTCCGCGGCTGGGACGACCCGCGCATGCCCACCCTGGTGGGCGCACGCCGCCGCGGCTACACGCCCGAAGGCTTTCGGTATTTCGTGGAACAGATTGGGGTCTCGAAGTCCGATGGCTGGATCGACATCTCGGTGCTCGAGGGCTGCATGCGCGACCACCTCAACGAGGTGGCGCCTCGGCGCGTGGCCGTGCTCGATCCACTTCGACTCGTGGTGGAGAACCTGGCCGATGGCGAGGTCATCGACTGCGAAGCCGCCAACCATCCGCAAGACCCAGCCCAGGGCCGGCGCACCATGCCGTTCTCGAACAACCTCTTCATTGAGCGTGAGGACTTCATGGTGAACCCCTCGAAGGGCTTCTTTCGGCTCACCCCCGGCGGGCGTGTGCGCCTGAAGTACGCCTTCGTGGCCGAGTGCACGGGCTACGAGACCGATGCCAACGGCGAGGTCTCGCTCGTGCGCGTGAAGATCTTCGAAGACTCCAAAAGCGGCACGGCCGGTGCAGACCTCTATAAGGTCAAGGGCAACATTCACTGGGTCTCCGCTGCCCACGCCCTGATGGCCCGCGTGCGACTCTACGACCGACTCTTTGCCCAGCCCCATCCGGGTGGCCGCCGCGAGGGCGATCCGCCCGAACTCGAGCGCGACTTCAAGGACGACCTTCACCCCGCGTCACTCACGGAAATCCAGGCCGCACTCGAGCCTTGCCTGGCCGAGGCCCGACCCGAAGACCGATTCCAATTTGAACGGCACGGCTACTTCGTGGCCGACCTCCATGATTCACAGCCGGGACAGCCGGTCTTCAACCGCACCGTAACCCTGCGTGACACGTGGTCCTCTTCACCACAGAAAGGCGCCTGACCCATGACCCGAATGCGACGCATCGACCATCAACCCGGCGGCGACATCAACTGCCTTCACCTCATCGAGGACGAGATCCCCACCCCCGGGGCGGGCGAGGTGCTCATCAAGGTGGCCTACGCGGGCGTGAACCGGCCCGACCTGCTGCAGCGATCGGGCAGCTACCCACCACCACCCGATGCCTGCCCCTACTTGGGTTTGGAAGTGAGCGGCACCGTCACTGCCGTGGGTGAGGGCGTGCGCGAACCGGCGGTGGGCGAGACCGTCTGCGCACTCACGCCCGGTGGTGGCTACGCAGACTTCGTGACGGCACCGGCGGAGCACTGCCTGCCCGTGCCCGAGGGCGTCAGCCTGCGGGAGGCCGCATGCCTGCCCGAGACCATGATGACCGTCTGGGCCAACCTCATGGAGCGGGGCCAGCTGCAGGCTGGCCAGCGCGTGCTCATCCATGGTGGCTCCAGCGGCATTGGCACCACGGCCATTCAAGTGGCGAAGTGGGCGGGTGCGAGCCGCATCTTCACCACCGTGGGCAGCGAAGACAAGGCCCAAGCCTGCACACAGCTGGGCGCCGACCGTCCCATTCTCTATCGCAGCGAGGACTTTCAGAAGGTCATCAAGGAGGAGACCAACGGCCAGGGCGTTCACCTCGTGC
>CAZPRT010000079.1:0-243 GCA_964589205.1 uncultured Bordetella sp.
CGTGCCCTCGCCCCCGAAGGGAAAGCCCGTGGCCACACGGCCGAGCCCCCGGCCTTCGAGGACCCGGGCGGTGTCGTTCAGAAAGGGCTGGGCCAGCACAAACTTTGTGTGGGGCCCCACCACCGGCATGCGGTTGGATCGCCGCGGGGGCAGGCAGGCCACCGACCCCAGGCCCATGGCCTGACAGCACTCGGCGAGCTGGTCTTCCACGACATCGGGCAGGCTGCCCACGATGAGCAGGTC
>CAZPRT010000079.1:253-6567 GCA_964589205.1 uncultured Bordetella sp.
AGAGCCGTCATCCGCCCGCCCCAAGCGTCCAGCGTCTGCTGCCGCCTCGCCTGCGGAGGCCAAGGGCATGTCGGCCGCCAGCCCTGCGAGGCAGGCGTCTTCGCCTTGGGTGAAGGTGGTCTCGATGCCACTGCCCGAGTAGTGCATGACCTTGGTCTGCCCACGGTGGGCGGCATCGAGCCGCTGGGCCGCGCGCTCGAGGTCGAGCTTGATGACCTCCGAGGGGCAGGAGCCCACCAGGAAGAGCAGCTTGATGTCGGGCCGCCGCGCGAGCAACTGGGCCACCACGCGGTCGAGCTCTTCGTTGGCATCGGCCAGGCCGGCCAGGTCGCGGTCGTCGATGATGGCGGTGGCAAACCGCGGCTCGGCGAAAATCATCACGCCTGCCGCCGATTGAATGAGGTGCGCGCAGGTGCGCGAGCCCACCACCAGGAAGAAGGCATCTTGTATCTTTCGGTGCAGCCAAATGATGCTGGTCAGGCCGCAGAAGACCTCATGCTGCCCACGCTCACGCAGAACCTCCAGTGGCAGCAAGGGGGCGTTCATCCCATGACCTCCGTGACCATGTGCACGGACTGCTCGCGCCGGGCCAGACGAAGCTTGTAGAGGAACTGGGCCGCATTGATGACGTAGGCAGCGTAGGCGGCCAGGGCCAGCCAGAGCTGTTCCTCCAGGTTCAGCCACTGCTCACCCAGGAACCAGGCCACCACGGCGGCGGTGTGCAGACCGATGACCAGCATGCTCACCATGTCTTCCCAGAAGAAGGGGCGCGCGAAGAGGTATTGGCCGAAGACGACCTTCTCCCAGATGGCCCCCGTGACCATGATCGTGTAGAGGGTGAGGGTCTTGATGACCACGGACCAGCCGGCCCACTCGGCACCTTCGGCTGTGACGAGGGTGCGAATGACCAAGGCAAGACTGACCAGGAAGACGACAAACTGAATGGGCGCAAGAAGGCCTTGAACGAGTGTCCATGGGGTTGCATCGCGCCGGGCTCGCTCTTCGCGGTTGTAGACAAGGCCCGTCTGTTCCACGACCCAATCCGACATAGTTGCTGCTCCTGTCAACGACTTGCACTGCTACAGAAATGCACTCTAGGACGCACCCCTGAGAATGTCAATTTTATTTGACATCAATTAAAATTGACAAAGACAAGCGCGCCGCGCATAGTCTGTCCAGGTCATTTATTGGCCAATCGGACCGATTCCGGGGAAGGAGCCCCCCATGCCACCCAAATCATCTGTTCAATCCGAGCCCGATGCCTTCCTGACGCTGCTCACCCAGGAGGTCATTCCTCGCCTGGTGCTGCTCGAGCATCCGCCCGAACCCGACACGACGTCCCGCTCCGGCGACGCGCTCGCCTCGGGCAAGGCCCTGGCAGCCACACCACCGGCGCCTGTGCAGGGCCCCCTTCGTGATCGGGCCGATGCCCTCGCCCGACTCGCAGCGGCCAGCGACCTGGCCGGCTGTCAGGAACTTGTTGCCCAGGAGATGGCCAACGGCCTGCGCACAGATGGCGTGTTCTTGTCACTCATTCAGCCTGCGGCGCGCATCCTCGGTGAGCGCTGGGTGGAAGACACTTCAGCCTTCACAGATGTCACCATTGGCCTTTGGACGCTACAAACCCTCTTTTCCCAATTGCTCGACCAGTTTCATCAAGATGCAACCCCCGCCGAACCGGGGCCTCGCCTGTTTCTATGCACGGCGCCGGGCGCGACGCATCGGCTTGGTGTTCGCATGGTCGGCGCCTTCTTTGCCCGTGCGGGCTGGTCGGTCATCACCCACGAGTCTGGCCAAGAGCCCGACCTCCTCGAGGCGGCTGCAGCCAGCGGGGCCAGCATGATCGGCCTGTCTTTGGCCACCGAGCACGACATCGGGCTCGCACCCGCACTCATTGCCCGACTGCGCCATGTCTGCAAACAGCAGTCTCCTGTGGTCATGATCGGCGGGCCTGCCATCGACGTCTTTGCCCAGGAGGCTGCCGCCTGTGGCGCAGACCTCATCTGCGGTGATGCGCCCGAGGCAGTGGCAGCCGCCCAAGCACTTCTGAACCAACGAGGCCAGCATGGGACGCATTGAAGGCGCACGCGGCGAGATGGTCGGCCTGGACGCTCAGGCCACCGCTGCACTGGTTGAGGCGGCGGCCGATGTGGCCCTCATCCTCGATGCAGAAGGCACCGTTCGCGATGTCGCCGCCAGTGCCGAGGCCTGGACGGCCAACGCCTTTCGGGCCTGGATTGGCCAGCCTTGGGAGCGCCTGGTCACCTCCGAGAGCCGGCCCAAGGTGCGCGAGATGTTGTCGCTGGTGGGCTCGGGCGAGCCCAATGCCCGTTGGCGGCACATCAATCAGTTGCAGCCCGACGGTGTCGAGGTGCCCATTTTGTTTTCGCTGGTGCGCATCGCGCCCGATGGCCGCATGGTGGCCATCGGCCGAGACCTGCGCCCGCTTGCAGCCCTGCAGGGCCGCCTCGTGGAGGCCCAGCAGCTCATGGAGCGAGACTACACTCGGCTTCGCCGCCTCGAGAACGAATACCGCACCCTCTTCGACCTCATCCGCGACCCCATCCTGATTGTCCGCGCACGCGACCACGTGGTCATGGAATGCAACCGCGCTGCGGGCTTCTTCTTTGGCCAGGATGCGGCCTCGCTCAAACAGACCGTCTTCGATCAGCTCATTGCGCCGGCGGCGGCCAGCGCCACCACCATGCTGCTGCAGCAGGTGAGCGGCTCGGGCCGCGCCAGTGAGACCGAGCTCACCTTTGCCCACAGCCAGATTCGTGCGCGCACGGCCGTCTCCTGCCTGCGGCAGGAATCGGACACTGTCTTCCTGGTTCGCATCGAGCCGCCCAACGGCCTGCCCTCCTCGCCCGAGGACGCCTCGGTCTTGGAGGCCCTGCGCCGCGTGAGCGATGGCCTGGTCATCACCGACAGCAAGGGCGTCATTCGGCATGCCAACCCCGCCTTCCTGGATCAAATCCAGGCCGCACACACAGGCCAGATCATTGGCGAGTCCCTCAACCGATGGCTTGGCCGTGCCAACACCGATTTGCTGGTCATGATCAACAG
Organism: uncultured Bordetella sp.; assembly: GCA_964589205.1. GTDB lineage: Bacteria > Pseudomonadota > Gammaproteobacteria > Burkholderiales > Burkholderiaceae_A > Hahnella. The sequence goes on from CAZPRT010000079.1 coordinate 3,320, forward strand.
CCTGGCCCAGGGCGGCAGCGTGCGGCTCTTCTCCACGCAACTGGTCAGTGAGTCTGGGCTGAGCGTGCCGGTGGAACTCTCCGGCGTGAGCTTCACCCTGGGGCCCGAAACCTTGCTCGGATTCATGGTGCGAGACGTCAACCGCCGACTCGAGAGCACGCCGGAAACCTCAAGCCCCGTGGGCCGCAGCGGGGCCGACCTGGCCGCGCTGGTGGGCCGGCTGCCGCTCAAGGAAATTGTGGGCGAGACGGTCGACCTCATCGAGAAGCTCTGCATCGAGGCCGCCCTTCGCCTCACCAAGAACAACCGGGCATCGGCCGCCGAGATGCTTGGGCTGTCTCGCCAAAGCCTGTACGTGAAGCTGCGTCGCTTTGGGATTGATGGGCCCGACGCAGACGCGGACGACTGACCCTCACCACGGTGGCCGGCCGCGAGACGCTCGTTCTGGCCCTCGCCAGGTGGCAGACGAATGCCAAAGGCTGGGGCCTGGCCCGCCTCGTGCTCGGCGCCCTGCCCCATCGCAAGCCCAACGGCCTTCGCTTTGAACGCTTCCTGGGCAGTGGCCATGAAGGGGGCTTTGGCCTCTCACCCGGCTGGGATCGTTTCGGCTATCTGGGGCTCTTCGAGACCGAGGCGCAGGCCCACGACTTCATCGACCACTCGCCACAACTGCAGTCCTACCGCGACCATGCCGATGCCCTTCGGGTGCTGAGCCTGCAGGCCTTTTCCAGTCGCGGCCAGTGGGGCGGCGTGCCCATTCCGGTGTCGGCCGAGGCCCCGGAGGCCAACAGCCGAATGGCCTCCATGACCCGCGCATCCATTTACTGGCACCGGGCAATGGCCTTCTGGTCGAAGTCGCCTGCGGCCGAGGCCGACCTCGCGCAGGCCGAAGGCTGTGAGCTTGCCGTGGGCCTGGGCGAGGCGCCCTTGGTTCGGCAGGCCACCTTCAGCATTTGGTCGAGCCAGGACGCCATGACCCAGTACGCCCATTCCGGTGGGCATCAGGCCGCCATCGCGGCCGCCTATGGCGAGCGCTACTTTTCAGAGTCGGCCTTCATTCGGTTTCGAATTCTGCGTGACATCGGGCAGTTGAGCACGGCCCACAGCCCCGCATGAGCGCGCGTTCGGTGCTCATTGTTGGGGCCGGCATGGGTGGGCTCGCAGCCGCCGTGGACCTCGCCCGCCAGGGCGTGCAGGTGACGGTGCTCGAGGCCCACAACGCGCCCGGCGGGAAGATTCACCAGCGACAGGCCGGCCGCAAGTGGGTCGATTCCGGACCCACGGTCATCACCATGTCGTGGGTCTTCGAAGACCTGCTCGCGGCCGCAGGCCTTCGCCTCTCGGATGTCGTGACACTCTCGCCCCTGCCGATTCTCGCGCGCCATGCCTGGTCGGCCTCGGAGTGGCTGGACCTGCACGCCGACCCCAAGGCCAGTGAACAGGCCATTTCCGAATTCTCCGGTGGCGCAGCCGCCGCACAATTTCAACGCTTCATGGCCGAGACGCGTGCGCTCTACGGTCAGATGGAACAGGCCTACATGCGCAGCAGCCGGCCCAGTCTGATGTCGATGGGCTCAGCACTCGGCCCACGGGGCCTGGCATTGCTGGCCAGCATTGGGCCCATGCAGAGCCTGTGGACGAGCCTGGGCCGTCACTTCCAAGACCCTCGCCTGCGCCAACTCTTTGCACGCTATGCCACCTACTGCGGTGGCTCACCATGGATGGCACCCGCCACGCTCAGCCTCATTGCATTTGTGGAGACCTGCGGCGTGTGGCGCGCCGAGGGCGGCATGCAGGCACTCGGCCAGGGCATGGCCAAGGCCGCCCAGGGCCTGGGGGCGCAGGTTCGCACCGGCCAGCCCGTGGCGCGCATTCTCGTGGAGGGCGGCCGTGCCGTGGGCGTGGAGACCACACACGGCGAAGCCCTTCGCGCCGATGCCGTGGTCTTCAATGGCGATGCCGCAGCCCTTCGCGCAGGCCTGCTTGGCGAGGCGGTGAAGACCAGTGTGCAGCACGCAGGGGTGGTGCCGCGGTCGCTCTCGGCCATGACCTGGGCCATGGATGCCCGCCTCTCTGGCCGTCCGCTGGACCATCACAATGTGTTTTTTCAGCCGCACTACGACCAAGAATTCGCCGATGTCTTCGATCGGCAACGGCTGCCTGTCACGCCCACCATCTACATCTGCGCCCAAGACCGCGGCGCACAGATGCCGCATGGAGACCAGGCCGAACGCCTGCTGATGCTCATCAATGCGCCCGCCATTGGCGATCAGCCATCGGCCTTTCCCCAACAGACCATCGACCAGACTTTTGCGAGACTTCAGCAGCAGCTTGCCGCATGCGGCGTTGAACTCGACACCCAGCCGGAGACCACCACATGCACAACCCCTTCGCACTTTCACCAGCAGTTCCCGGCCACGGGCGGGGCCCTCTATGGCCGGGCACCCCACGGATGGATGTCTGTCTTTCAGCGGCCAGCCGCTCAGACACCGATCCCGGGACTCTTCTTGGCGGGGGGCAGCGCGCACCCGGGGGCGGGAGTGCCCATGGCCGCCCTGTCGGGCCGACTGGCGGCCGCAACCCTGATGGCACACCTCGATTCGACCAGGCGGTCGGCCCGGGTGGTTATCTCTGGTGGTATGTCGATGGCCTGAGCGACTGCGGCCAGCATGGCATCACCCTCATTGCCTTTGTGGGCAGTGTCTTCTCGCCCTACTACCACTGGGCGCAGGCCAAGGCGAAGGCCCGCGGTGCGGTGGCCTCACCCGACAACCACTGCGCACTGAATGTGGCCATCTACAGCCCGGGCAAAAAGCGATGGACCATGACCGAGCGCAGCGCCGCCTGCGTGCAGCGCGATGCCACACACTTTCAGATCCAGCACAGCCAGCTGCGCTGGGATGGGTCGAGCCTGGTGATCGACATTCAGGAGCGCGGCATGCCCATTCCATTTCCAGTGCGTGGCCAGGTGCGCATCTCGGCAGACCGGTTCTTTCATCACCAGTCGAACCTGGATGCCCACGGCCGACACCGTTGGGGGCCCCTGGCCCCGGCGGCCCGCATCGAGGTGAACCTCGACGCCCCAGGCGTGGGCTGGAAGGGCCAGGGCTACCTGGATTCCAACGAGGGCGATGAGCCCTTGGCCTCGGCCTTTCATCGCTGGGATTGGTCGCGGGCGACGATGTCCGATGGCAGCGCGGCCGTGCTCTACGACCTCGAGCCCACGGGCCAGGAAGACCGGCTCATTG
>CAZPRT010000080.1:0-6477 GCA_964589205.1 uncultured Bordetella sp.
GCTGGCTGCGTGACATCGGCGCTGAATTCGTCTGCGCGACCGAGAAGGTCGAGGCCGCGATCGCACCGGGGCTCGCGCGGGCCCGTAAGAGCCTGGCGCACCACCGAGAGGTGCTCGCTGGCAAGCGCATCTTCTTTTTCCCCGATTCTCAGTTGGAGATCCCACTGGCCCGCTTTCTTCAAGAGGAGCTCGGCATGGAGATTGTCGAGGTGGGTGTGCCTTACCTCAACCGTCAGATCATGGGGCCCGAGCTCGCCGCCCTGGGCCCCGCGGTGCAGCTCTCTGAGGGTCAGGATGTGGATCGTCAGCTCGACCGCTGCCGCGCGGCTGCGCCCGACATGGTGGTCTGTGGCCTGGGCCTGGCCAATCCCCTGGAGGCCGAGGGCATCACCACGAAGTGGTCCATTGAATTGGTCTTCAGCCCCGTGCATGGCTTTGATCAGGCCGCAGACCTCGCCGCACTCTTCGCACGCCCGTTCGATCGCCGTCGCCGCCTTGGAGGGCTTCTCGCATGAAACTCACCCTGTGGACGTACGAAGGGCCGCCCCATGTGGGGGCCATGCGCATTGCCACCGCCATGCGCGATGTCCACTACGTGCTCCATGCACCCCAGGGCGACACCTACGCCGACCTGCTCTTCACCATGATCGAGCGTCGCAGCAAGCGCCCGCCGGTCACCTACACCACCTTCCAAGCCCGCGACCTCGGCAAGGACACCGCCCAGCTCTTTCAAACCGCCGTTCGCGATGCCGTGGAACGCCATGCGCCCAAGGCCCTGCTGGTGGGCGCCTCTTGCACGGCCGAACTCATTCAAGACGACCCGGGTGGCCTGTCGGCCGCCCTGAACCTCGACATCCCCGTGGTGCCGCTGGAGCTTCCGTCGTATCAGAAGAAGGAGAACTGGGGCGCGGCCGAAACCTTCTACCAAATTGTTCGCCAGCTGCTTGCAGGCCAGCCTGCACCGAGCCGTCCTGCCAATGCGGCTGCACCCACATGCAATATTTTGGGGCCCACGGGCCTGGGCTTTCGTCACCGCGACGACCTCATCGAAATCCGAGGGCTCATCGAGATGCTCGGCATTCGCGTGCAGGTGGTGGCCCCCTGGGAGGCCTCGCCCGACGACATTCGCCGCCTGCCGTTGGCCGACTTCAATGTGGTGCTCTATCCGGAAACGGCCATGTCGGTGGCAAGCTACTTGAAGCGCAGCCACGGCCAGCCGCACACCAGCTGCATCCCCATTGGCATGCGTGGCACCGAGGCCTTCATTCGGGAGCTCGCAGGCCTGGCCGGCGTGCCCGAGCAGGCCGAGTCCTGGGTGGCCAAGGCGCGTGCCTCACAACGGGGCCGTGCCGACTGGTACTGCGGCTCGGTCGACTCCACCTACCTCACCGGCAAGCGGGTCTTCATCTTTGGTGATGCCACACACGCCATGGCCGCAGCCGACTTCGCCGCCCACGAGATGGGCTTTGAGGTGGTGGGCCTGGGCACCTACTCACGTGAACTGGCCCGCGAGGTGCGTGCCGCGGCCGCTTCCCACGGCCTGGAGGCCCTCATCACCGACGACTACCTCGAGGTGGAGGCCACCATCACCGCGCTTGCACCCGACCTGGTGCTCGGCACGCAAATGGAGCGGCACATGGCCAAGCGCCTGGGCATGCCGTGCGCGGTCATTTCGGCCCCCGTGCATGTCCAAGATTTTCCAGCCCGATATGCCCCACAAATGGGCTACGAGGGCGCCAATGTGCTCTTCGACACCTGGGTTCACCCGCTGATGATGGGCCTGGAGGAGCACCTGCTGGGCATGTTCAAGGACGACTTTGAATTCCACGAGTCGGCCACAGCCTCGCACTTGGGTGCAGGAGGCGGTGCAGCCCGCGCGGCCGAGGCCATCGTGGCGCAGCCATCGGAGGCGCCTGCGTCTGGCCCCATCTCGGTTCAGTGGGATCCAGAGGCCGAGCGTGAGCTCGGAAAAATTCCCTTCTTTGTTCGTGCAAAGGCCAAGCGCAACACCGAGGCCTTTGCCAGCGAGCAGGGCCTGGCGCGCATCACCAAAGACACCCTCTACGAGGCAAAGGCCCACTATGCGAGATGAGATGCGTCTGGTGATCGTCACCATGGACACCCATCTCAGTTCGGCCACGGCCATGGCGGCTGCGCGCCTGGCACGCCAGCATCCCGGCCTGCACATGGAGATGCATGCGGCATCTGAATACTCCGCAGACCCGGCCGCCCTGGCCCGTGTGAAGGCGGCCATCGGATCGGCCCATGTGGTGCTGGTCTCGATGCTCTTTCTCGAAGACCACTTCCTGCCCGTGCTCGATGACCTCAAGCGTCGTCGCGATGACCTCGATGCCCTGATCTGCATCATGTCGGCGCCCGATGTCGTCAAGCTCACCCGCATGGGCCGCTTCGACATGTCCAAGCCCGCCTCGGGCCCCATGGCCCTGCTCAAGCGCCTTCGCGGCAAGCGGCCTGGTGAGAATCAGGGCGCCAAGGGTGGCCGCAGCGAGACCTCCGGCTCGGGTGCCTCGCAAATGAAAATGCTGCGCCGGCTGCCCAAGATTCTTCGCTTCATTCCGGGCACGGCCCAGGACATCCGCCTCTACTTCCTCTCGCTGCAGTACTGGCTCGGTGGGTCCGATGCCAACATGGAGAGCCTGGCGGGCATGCTCGTCAACCGATATGCCTCGGGACCCCGCCAGGTCTGGCAGGGCCGGCTGCCGGTGGCCGATCCCATCGAATACCCCGACCTCGGCGTCTATCACCCGAAAATGGCGGGCCGCATTGCAGACCAGGCCGATCGCCTGCCCGGCATGCGCGCCACGGCCAAGCCACGCGTGGGCCTGCTCATGCTGCGCTCCTACCTGCTCGCGGGCAACACCGCCCACTACGACGGCATGATTGCCGCGCTCGAGGCCAAGGGCCTCACGGTGGTGCCTGCCTTTGCCATGGGCCTGGATGCACGCCCAGCCATCGAGGCCTTCTTCATGCGCGATGGCCGTGTGGTGGTCGATGCCGTGGTCTCGCTCACGGGCTTTTCATTGGTGGGTGGGCCGGCCTACAACGATGCACAGGCCGCCGAAGACATCCTCACCACGCTCAATGTGCCCTACCTGGCGGCACACCCCTTGGAGTTCCAGTCGCTGGCCGACTGGGGCGGTTCCAACCGCGGGCTCATGCCAGTGGAGACCACCATCATGGTGGCCATTCCCGAACTCGATGGCGCCACCAGCCCCATGGTCTTCGGAGGGCGCCCCGGTGTGCGCGGCCAGGCCTGCAAAGGCTGCCACCGTGGCTGTGAGTTCAACGACATCACCACCCCGCAAGACATGGTGTCCTGCCCAGAGCGTGCAGAGATGCTCGCCGCGCGCGTGGCGCGCCTCATCGCGCTGCGCAAGACCCCGGTCGAAGACCGCCGTGTGGCCCTGGTGCTCTTTAACTTTCCGCCCAACGGCGGCAGCGTCGGCACGGCCGCCCACCTCTCGGTCTTCGAGTCTGTTTATGAAACCTTGAAGGGCATGGCGGGGCAGGGCTATCGGGTGGATCTTCCCGCCTCGGGCGATGCCATTCGTGAGCAGCTCTTGAATGGCAATCGCGCAGCCCACGGCACCGATGCCAATGTCTTGGCGAGCATCTCGGTGCAAGACCATCTCCAGAAAGAAGTCTGGCTCAAGGACATCGAGGCCTGCTGGGGGCCTGCACCGGGTCGGCAGCTCACCAATGGCAAGAGCCTCTTTGTGCTGGGCGTGAACTTTGGGAATGTCTCGGTGATGGTGCAGCCTGGCTTTGGTGTGGAGGGCGACCCCATGCGTCTGCTCTTTGAGCACGACATGACGCCGACCCATGCCTTTGCCGCCTTTTATCGCCACCTGCGTGAAGACCTCCAGGCCCACGCGGTGGTGCACTTCGGCACCCATGGTGCCCTTGAATTCATGCCCGGCAAGCAGGCGGGCAGCTCGGGCCGGTGCTGGCCCGATCGGCTCATTGCAGACCTGCCCAACTTCTACATCTATGCCTCGAACAATCCGTCCGAGGGCACGATTGCCAAGCGTCGGTCGTCAGCCACGCTGGTGAGCTATCTCACGCCTGCCGTCACCGAGGCCGGCCTCTACCGTGGGCTCTCCGAGCTCAAGCAGAGCCTCGACCGCTGGCGCAGCCTCTCGCCCACCGAAGACCAGGAGCGTGCGCGCCTGATGCCCGTCATTGCAGAGCAGGCCAAGGCCCTGGAATTTGAGTTCAGCCCTGCCGATGAGCCCACCTCCGAGGCCACCGCGGCAGCCGTGCTTCGGCTCACCGAGCAGCTCCACGAGCTCGAGCACACGCTCATCCCGCAGGGCCTGCATGTGCTGGGCCGTGCCATGAACCCAGGCCAGCGGGCCGATGTTCTCCTTGCCATGGCCCGGGCCCATCGGCCCTTGGAGCCCATGGAGGGCTGGTCCGATGCGGTGGCCGCCATTCTCGAGCAGCCCGCAGAGCAGGCGCTCTCGGCTGCACTGCCCCACGTCGGCCATCGCGACACCGATCGCAGCCTGCTCGAGCAGCTCATTCAGATCAACATCGCCCTGCAGCACAACCAAGAGGTGGCATCCCTGCTCGAGGCCCTGAATGGCAACTTCGTTCGGCCCGCCCCGGGTGGCGATCTCCTGCGCACGCCCGAGGTGCTGCCCACCGGCCGCAATGTGCATGGCTTCGATCCCTTCCGGATGCCCAGCCGCTTTGCCTGGGTCGATGGCCAGCAGCAGGCCGAGAAACTCCTGGCTCGGCATCAGCAACTCGGCCATCCCATGCCAGAGTCGATTGCGATGGTGCTCTGGGGAACCGACAACCTCAAGTCCGAGGGCAGTCCGCTGGCGCAGGCCATGGCCCTCATGGGTGCGGAGCCCCGCTTCGACGGCTTTGGCCGCCTGGCTGGCGCGAGCCTCATGCCGTTGGAGGCACTCGGTCGGCCTCGCATCGATGTCGTGCTCACCCTCTCGGGCATCTTCCGCGACCTGCTCCCACTGCAGATCCGCATGCTGGCCGAGGCGGCCTTCCTGGCGGCTTCGGCCGATGAGCCAACCGAAATGAATTTCGTGCGCAAGCACGTGCTCGCCCACATGCAGGCCACCGGCGCAGACCTTGAAACATCCGCACTGCGTGTTTTTGGCAATGCAGACGGCGCCTACGGCGCCAATGTGAACCACCTCATCGAGCAGGGCTGCTGGCAAGACGAAGACGAACTTGCCGACTGCTACGCCAGGCGCAAGGGCTTTGCCTATGGCCGCAATGGCCGGCCGAGCAGCCAGCCCGAGCTGCTCCAGGCCGCGCTTGGCCATGTCACGCTGGCCTATCAGAACCTCGAGAGCATGGAGGTGGGTGTCACCACGGTGGACACCTACTTCGACACCTTGGGTGGTGTGAGCCGCGCCGTGCGCAAGGCCCGCGGTGGCCAAGACCCAATGGTCTACATCGGCGATCAGACCACCGGCAGCGGCGTGGTGCGCACCCTCTCCGAGCAGGTGGGTCTGGAGACACGCACCCGAATGCTCAACCCCAAGTGGTATGAATCCATGCTCGACCATGGCTACGAGGGGGTTCGCCAGATCGAGGCCCACCTCACCAACACCATGGGCTGGAGCGCCACCACGGGCCAGGTGCAGCCCTGGGTCTACCAGCAGCTCACCCAGACATTCCTGCTCGACCCCGTCATGCGGGAGCGACTCGCAGAGCTCAATCCCGCCGCATCGGCCAAGCTTGCCGGCCGGCTATTGGAAGCGTCGGATCGGTCCTACTGGACACCAGACGAACAGACCTTGAATGCCCTTCGTGAAGCAGGCGAGGCATTGGAGGACCGCATTGAGGGCATCTACCAGGGAGCACCCGTATGAACACGGTCACCGTGCCATTTGCAGAGATTCGACGCCCCGGCCCGCCCGATGGCGAGGGCAGTGTGCAGGTCCAGCTCGACCCCAACATGAAGATTGGAAATGCCAAGGTCTTCGCCGTCTACGGCAAAGGGGGCATCGGCAAGAGCACCACGTCCTCGAACCTCTCGGTGGCCTTCTCCAAGCTTGGAAAGCGTGTCATTCAGATCGGCTGCGACCCCAAGCACGACTCCACCTTCACCCTCACCAAGTCGCTCATGCCCACGGTCATCGATGTACTGGAGTCGGTCGACTTCCACACCGAGGAACTGCGCATTGAGGACTTCGTCTACGAGGGCTACAACGGCGTGATGTGCGTGGAGGCGGGCGGCCCGCCGGCGGGCACGGGCTGTGGTGGCTATGTGGTGGGTCAGACGGTCAAGCTGCTCAAGGAGCATCACCTGCTCGATGAGAGCGATGTGGTCATCTTCGATGTGCTGGGGGATGTGGTCTGCGGTGGCTTTGCCGCGCCCCTGCAGCACGCCGACCGCGCCCTCATCGTGGCCGCCAACGATTTTGATTCCATCTTCGCCATGAACCGCATCGTGCAGGCCATCAATGCCAAGGCCAAGAA
>CAZPRT010000081.1:0-6428 GCA_964589205.1 uncultured Bordetella sp.
TGAAATGGTTTCTTTCACCGAACCACAAGTCAGCATTTTGCTGCCAAACAATGGGTTTTTGATCTCTTGAGAATCACTCAGCCAACTACCCCCTTTTCCCTTGTCGTACATCGGGCAATACTGTTGATAAAGTGTTCTGTCCGTTCCTGTGATTGCAAGCAAGTCCATGAAATCTTTTGCCATGCCTTCAAAATGCTCACGTTGATGAGCTATTTCGCTTTTAGCAATGTGTTCACCATGTTCTTTTACTACTTCCAATATTTCCTTAATCTCGGACTGCTTGGATGCTTCAAAAGTGTTAAGGTCTATACTTGAAGCCGCTTCTGCAAGTTTTTGACCTGCGCTGGCAGCAGCTTTTGAATCATCTTGAACTAATGCGGTTTTTAAAGCAAGATAATCGTCTATCAAATCAGTAATAGATTTGTTTTCATCCATACTCATTTCTGAACCTGTGGGCATAGAATGGTCTGCCTCATGCGACATTGCACTGTGATCGTGCTGTTTCGCAGATTCTTCCTGATTGTTTTGGTTTGAATTGCCACAAGCAATTAGCGATAGACTTAAACTAACTGAAAGTATTAAGACAAGCATTGAATTTGATTTTTTCATTTTTTTAGAATTTATAAGTTAAACATTTGAATTACTGACAAGCCAAGAATGGTAAGGAGCACAATAGCCCAGATCACTCTGGAAGCCCATTTATTAAGTTTTGAAGTAGGAGGCTGATCTCCCGTTTTACAACACGATTTCATTTGATCGTTTTAGTATTTTCACCACAACTGAGCATAGCCTGACCGAAGTAAGGATTGAGAATTTCCTCTTTATTGCTCAACCAGTCTGCCCCTTTATTAGAATCGGCCATTGGGCAATGTTGTACATAAACAGTGGTAGAGATTGGTACAAAGGATTCTGCAATAGCTATCATTGATCTTGAAACTTCAATGAAACTCGCCCTTAGGGCTTTTATATCAGAAAGGTGTTCAAGATGCTGTGTACTCTGTTTCAATGCGGATGATTGTTGCATCCAAAGCGTATGGGCATCACCTTTGAAAAGATTCATGTCCACTTTTGATAGGGAGCTGTTTATTGCATTTCCTGCTGCTTTAGCTTTTTCAAAATCATCATTCACCAGCGCATTTTTCATTTTGAAATAGCTATCAAATAATGGTACTAGTGACTTTTTGGCTTCATCAGATATTGCTGTTTTCTTTGAATTAACTGGCATATTTGTCATTGTAGTATTCTGGTTACCTCCATGATTATGACCAGTCATTGCCACACCACCTTCCGGATTCATCATGCTTGGTTTCCCTGCTAATTGAGCAGCAGCATCTATACTGAATGTACCATTGATTGCAATTTCTTCACCAGATTGCAAACCCGACTCTATCACATAACTTTCTCCTAACTCCGGTCCCAGTGTCACCTCTCGCATCAAGAAACCAACGCCTTGTGCTGAGGTTTGCATCACATAAACTACAGAGCGTTTTCCCGTCCACATAACGGCAGTTTTGGGAACGGTCAAAGATGTATTAGAGGTATTGGTTTTTGACTCAATCGTTCCGCTGGCAAACATTTCCGGTTTGAGCAGTAATTCCTTGTTTGCGGTTTCAATTCTGGCTTTCGCTACTCTTGTTTTCGGGTCAATGACAGGGTCGATATAGCTAATCGCTCCATTAAAGGTTTTACCTGGTAAAGATTGGATGGTGTATGAAACTGCATCACCTTTCTTTATCCAACTCATATCCGATTCATAGACATCAAATAGCACCCATACTTTGGAAAGGTCTGCAATTTCGTATAGGGCTTCACCTTGTTTAATATAGTCACCAAGATTGACCCTTTTTTGAGTAACATAGCCCGAAACATTTGCAAGAATTGGAAACTGTTCAATTGTTTTATCAGATGCCAATATCTGGTCTATCTGCTTGTCTGTGAGCTTCCAGTTTTTCAACTTTTCTTTTGCCGCAGTGAACAATGCAGGCTGGGTTTCTTTGATTTTTTTTGCTTCAAACAGTTCTTCTTGTGCGGTGACTAAATCAGGAGAATAGATGTAAGCTATGATCTGACCTTCTTTAACAAAGTCCCCTGTAAAATTCACAGTTAGTTTTTCAACCCTACCTGGTATGTGAGAAGATTGCGTGTAAAGCAACCGTTCATCGGCCTGTACTTTTCCTGTTAATCGCAAAGCCTTATTAGTGTTGCCCTTTCCAACTTTCATGGTTTGTACCTGAGCGAGCTGCATGGCTGTTGGAGACATACTTACCGCCATTGGGTCAACTTCATTGGTTTCGCTTTCCAGCGGAATTAAATCCATTCCGCAAATAGGACAATCACCCGGTTCATTTTTTCTAATCTGAGGGTGCATGGAGCAAGTCCAAATTGTCTCTTTTGCCTCACTAGCGTTGTGGATGTGTTCATTCTCGGAAGTCTTATCAGTGCCACCGAATATTAACCATCCCAATATCAGACCAATAGCTAGTGTGCTAATGGCGATAATGACTGTTGATCTATTTATATTTTTCATCTTATTTCTTTATTTGACGTTTTAATAATTGTGCATTCAATGCGACTATTACAGTGCTTAGGCTCATCAGTACTGCACCAATAGCAGGGCTAAGGATAATACCAATGCTTGCTAAGGCACCTGCCGCCAATGGAACTGCAAGAATGTTGTATCCGGCTGCCCACCAAAGGTTTTGCATCATTTTTTTGTATGTAGCTGAGCCAAAAAGGATAAGGTTTGCAATGTCCTTTGGATTGCTGTTGACCAAAACAATATCAGCTGTTTCTGCTGCAACATCAGTCCCAGAACCTACCGCGATTCCAACATTGGCCTGAGCCAAGGCAGGAGCATCATTGACTCCATCACCCGTCATGGCCACAAATTCTCCTTTCTGTTGTAGCTCTTTGATGATGCGTTGTTTGTCTTCTGGCAAGACTTCAGCAAAGTAATCATCCAGAGAAAGTTGCTCGCTCACTGCTTTTGCAACTTGTTGATTGTCGCCAGTAGCCATGTAAACTTTTATACCCCTTTCTTTTAAAGTATTGATGGCAGATAAAGATTCTGGCCGTACTTCGTCTGCGAGAGCGATATAGCCAGCTAGAGCGTTAGCAATCAATACAAATACTACGGTCTCATCGTCAGTTTTAAAAGCATCAGAAGGAGCATCAATTCCTTGTTCTTTGAGCATTCCGGGACTTACAATTTTGATTTCCTCTCCGTTTAGCTTTGCACTGATTCCTTTCCCTGTAATATTTTGGAAATTTTCAGGTTCTTGCAATGCTAAATCTTTCGATTTTGCTTTGCGGACGATACCTGCTGCTATGGGATGTTCAGAACTGTTTTCGATAGAGGCTGCTATTTGTAACAAATCATCATCTGACAAGTGATTAGAGACACTTTTGAAACGTGTTACCCCGAACTCACCTTTGGTCAAGGTGCCTGTCTTGTCAAAAATGATGGCTGTAATGTTTCGAGCGTTTTCAAAGGCGGTTCTATTACGAATCAGCAATCCGTTTTTGGCGGATACAGCCGTGGAAATAGCTACAACCAGCGGAACAGCCAAACCCAATGCGTGAGGACAGGAAATGATCATCACCGTAACCATGCGTTCCAGGGCGTATTCAAAATCTTTTCCTATACTTAACCACACTACCAGAGTGGTGACGCCTGCACCCAGAGCTATATAGAATAACCATGCAGCAGCCTTATCCGCCAGATTTTGGGTTTTGGATTTCGTTTCCTGAGCTTCCTTCACCATTCCTATCACCTTAGACAAGTAGGAATCTTCGCCCGTATGCTTCACTTTGATTTTTAAGGTGCCATTATCGTTGACAGAACCTCCGATGACCTGATTGTCCTTTTTCTTAGCGACAGGCTTTGATTCTCCTGTAAGCATAGACTCATTGACATGACTTTCGCCTTCTACAACAATGCCATCTGCAGGTACTTTTTCTCCCGGACGTACCAATATGATGTCATTGCTTTTTAGATCGGCTATCGGCACATCCTCATGTTCACCACCTTCTTTGATTCTGCGAGCAGTTGAGGGCATCATCTTGGCAAGTTCCTGCAAGGCATTTGATGCTCCCATTACGGATTTCATTTCTATCCAATGCCCCAGAAGCATAATGACAATTAAGCTGGCCAATTCCCAAAAGAATATTTTTCCATCCAGGCCAAAAACGACTGCCGAGCTGTAGAAATAGGCGACTGATATAGCTAAAGCAATCAGCGTCATCATTCCCGGAGCTTTCTTTTTTATTTCATCAGCCAATCCTTTCAAAAACGGCCAGCCTCCATAAAAGAAGATGACAGATGAAAGGATAAACTGTACATATCTGTCTCCGTTGAAACGAAGTTGATAACCCAATAACTCTTGAATCATTGGTGCTAGCACAATGATGGGTAGTGTGATGATCAAAGAAATCCAAAATCGTTTTTTGAAATCCTCAATCATGTGTTCATGATGTCCGTGATGGTCACTATGCGACTGATGTTGACCAGAGTGGTGGTCATGGTTGTGATGATCATGGCCATGACTATGATTTTCGTGCGTATGATTATGATGTTGATGTTCCATGATTATTTCATTTTAGCTGTGATATAATCGAGTTCTGCTATTGCTATGTTGTAATCAGACAAGGCAGTAGCTTTCATTTTTTGATACTTTAGAATTTGTTGTTGCATTCTGAGGACCTCTTCAAAGTCCTTTCCTGAATTGCCATAAGCGGTAAAAAGTAGATTCAAAGACTGCTGAGACGTTATGATCTGATCTTCATAAAGTATGATTTGGTCGAGTTGCTTTTGAATTTCGAACCAAATCATTTCATAAGTGCTTGTAAGTCTGTTTACCGCATCTTCTTTTTGTAGCGCATAAGATTCCTGCATCAGTTGGGCTTCCTTCTGAGCTGCCTTGTATTTACCTCTGAAAATAGGGAGGCTCATAGTCACCATCGGCATCAATACGTCCTGACCATTATCAGGAACAGACATATCTGTTCGTTGGCCAACAATGACATAATCTAAGCCTACACCGATTTTAGGCATACCTTGTTTGGTTGCGGCTAATTCCTGAGCTTCACTTGCCTTTATTTTTAAGTCCAACTCATCGAGTAATGGATTGGAAGTCAATAGAGAATCCCTTCGATATGTTAAAGGCAAGTTTTCTACATACAAGGAATCCTGAACGATAATCGTCTCGTCTTCCTGTCGATTCAGCAGTGTGTTGAAACGGGTTTCAAGTGGCTTTTTCTTTTGCTCCAAAATGGACAAATTGGTCGCTGCATCTTTGAGCATTATATCTACCCTTAATACATCGACCATTGCACCCTTTCCGTTCTGGAACTTTACTGATGCAATTTCCTTGTATGACGTTAGAATACTGATGTTTTCATTTTCAATCTCCACAAGTCTTTTCAACTCAAAAAGGGGGTAATATGCAGCAGCTACCTGATAAAGTAATTTGTTTCGAGCATCTAAAAACTCCTGATACTTCGCTTCTGCCATTAGTGTAGCAACATCTTCCTGAGCCTTTAGTGTACCAAACCATGGGAACATTTGTGTCAAAGAAAAACGTGCCCTTTGAGGGCCTACACGAGTTTCTACTGGAGAAATGAAATAGCCAAAAGACAAATTTGGATCTGGTAAGCTGCTCACTTGTGCAACCCGTTCCATCGCTGCTTCAAAAGACTTGTATTTAGCCTGTAATCCCGGATTGTTTTCAGCAGCAATTTTGAAATATTCATCTAGAGATTGGGCATTTGCCAAAATGGAAAACCCCAAAGTGATGACTGTAATTATAATGTACTTTTTCATGATTGTGCTTTTAGGATTTTACGTTCTTCTCTCCAGCAATAGAGAACAGGAACAATGAAATAGGTAATTGCCGCAAACAACATCCCCCCGAAGGCTGGAATTGCCATTGGAATCATGATGTCAGATCCCCGACCTGTAGAAGTGAGAATAGGTAGTAAGGCGATAATGGTAGTAGCGGAGGTCATCACTGCGGGTTTTATTCTGCGCTTACCTGCTTCTAATGTAGCTTCTCTTATTCCCTTGATATTGTCAGTTTTGTTTCGTTCAAAACTCTGATCTAAATAAGTCGCCATCAAAACACCATCATCGGTTGCAATACCAAAAAGTGCTATAAAACCTACCCATACTGCTACGCTTAAATTGACGGTATGCATTTGAAATAGCTCTCGAATATTGGTGCCGAATAATGAAAAATCTACAAACCAATCCTGACCATATAGCCAGAGCATAATAAACCCTCCGCTAAATGCCATAGCAATACCTGTAAATACCATGAGCGAAGTAGAAACAGATTTGAATTGGAAGTAAAGAATTAGGAATACGATACCCAGTACCAGCGGAACGATAATGGATAGCCGTTTCTCTGCACGAACCTGATTTTCATAAC